>JAEYUH010000168.1 GCA_023432725.1 Actinomycetes bacterium
TGGGGGCTGCGCGGCGTCCAGATCTTCTGCTCGAAGATCACGTGGTCGATGTTGAAGGCCTTGGCGTTGGCGGTCAGGTACTTGGCGATCTGCCAGCCCAGAGCGCTCTCCCTGCCGGGAGTGAGCATGATGTCGAGAGCGCGGCCGTTCTTGTGGAACTGCCGGCCGCCCGCCCGCCAGCCGCCGTAGGAGTTGACGCCGGGGAACAGGGCGCACAGCGAGCGGTAGATCCGGATGGTGTCCGTCCGCAGCCGACCCTCGACGGCGCTGCCCCGCGAGCACTTCGCCATCGTGATGCCCGCGGCCTGCTCGGGGGTGGTGTCGGACAGGTTCGCCGCCAGCACCCAGCCCTCGAGCTTGCCGGCGGTGACCTTGCGGTACTTGCCCTCGATGGAGCCGGTGGCGACCACCTTGGTTCCGAACTCCAGGGAGCCCAGCTTCTCGGCCTTCTCCGACGGCTCGGCCCGCAGGTTCAGTTCCGCAGTGGTGAACAGCGGGGTGAGCGCAACCAGGTCCTCGGTCGCCTCGGCGAGCTTGGACGAGGCCAGCGGACGCAACTGCAGCGTCGCCTGCGCGGGCCGGACGGCGCCGCGGCTCAGCGGCGCGGCGTCCCGGTCGATGTTGGCGGCGACGAGGGCGGTCTCGGCGGCGGCGGTGGTCTGCCCGCCGCCCAGGATGACCGCGCCCGAGGTCGCGACGGCAGCGAGGGTCACCAGGCCGATCCCGGCCCGCTGGCCGAGATGGTCACGCCAGGTGGGGGCGACCCGGCGAGGCCGTGCGAAGGCCTCGGGAACAGGGGTCGCCAGTGGCGCGTCCGGCATCGGAGCGAGCGCCCGGCGCGGTTGGTACATGCCCCACCCTGTTCAGCAGACTTCTGACGGACCCCCAAAATATCCTAAGAAATCCTCAGGATGCAATCCTGACCCCCCGACGCATGCTGGGGTGGTGGCGTGCATCGGCGGCTGACGCCCCGATTCTGCGACACGATCACGCGACGAAGCGGGAGGGTTGATGACGAACCGGGGGGCCGTCAGGCCATCGGCCGCGCGCTCGACGAAGGCCCGTCGGCTGCTCGGCCGGGCAGTACTCGGCAGCCTGTTCGTCGCCCTCGCCGCGCTGGTCGTGGTGCCGGACGCGGGCGCCGCCCCTGCCGCGCCGGCCCCGGTCGCGACGACCAGCCCGAGCGCCACGCCCACCGAGCCGTCCAGCTCCGCGACGCCGTCGGGCACCCCCCGCTCGACCAGCCGGCCCACCCCGCGTCCCGACCCGGAAGGCGACCGCTGGGTCGAGCTCGCGGTGGTCGGCGGCGGCAGCCTGCTGGGCGCGGTGATGATGTTCATGCTGATCGGCGGGCTGATCAGGTGGCGCAACCGGCGCCGCTACCGGGACTGATCAGTCGCCCAGCCGCCAGCGCTGACAGACCGCCCGCAGCCCGTCCAGGTCGGTGTCGACTATCAGTTCGCGGGCAATCAGGTTCGTCGGCCACACCCCGAGCGCACCTGCCGACAGCCAGGTCTCTGCCTGGTAGTGCTCGAGCCGCCCGGTCGCCAGCAGCGGGATCTCCGCCACCAGTTCCGGCAGCGAGCGCGCATAGGCGGTGCCGAAGGCCTCGCACGGCACCACCTGGACGGCGGCGGCCCCGGCCAGGTGCGCCCCCCGCAACTCCTGCGGGGTGAGTCCGCCCAGCACCACGGGCACCTCGCCGGCGGCCGCGACCACCTCCGGCAGGCAGTAGATGCTGGCGACCAGGTCGGCACCCGCCTCCCGGGCGGCGCCCGCCTGGCCGGCGGTGGTGACGCCGTGGACGCCGATCCGCGCCCGCCGTCCGAACACCGCCCGGAGCCCGGTCAGCTCCGCCAGCAGGTCGACCTGCACCGACCACACCCGGTGACCCTCCTGCCAGGCCACCTCGCAGGCCGCCACCAGATCGTCCAGATCCGCGGCCGGCAGCGCCAGCACGACCCGGTGGTCACCCAGGTCCGGCAGCTCGACTCGACCCATGCAGGCCATCATGCCGCCTGCGCCGAAGGCCCGCGCACTAGGCTGGCCGCATCCCTGGGAATGGAGGACCGATGTTCCTGAGCAGCGCTGCCGTCCCCGCCGATTCCACCATCGCCCTGCGCCACGCCCACCAGGGCGTCGGCGGAGACAACGTCGCGCCCGACCTGAGCTGGGGCGACGCGCCCGAACAGACCCGCAGCTTCCTCGTCACCTGCTACGACCCGGACGCCCCCACCGGCAGCGGCTGGTGGCACTGGGTGGTCAGCGACCTTCCGGTCGACGTCACCTCGCTACCCGAGGGCGGCGCGCTCCCGGACGGGGCCCGCGACTGGCCGACCGACTACGGCGTCCCCGGCTGGGGCGGGCCGTGGCCGCCGCCGGGCCACGGCGCGCACCACTACCACTTCCGGGTGGCGGCACTGGATGTGGAGCGGCTGGACGTGCCCGATGACGCCCCGCGGGCCGCCGTCCTGCTGGAGGCCGGGTTCCACACGATCGCCGACGCGGAGTTCGTCGCCCTGTTCACCAACCCGCGGGGCTGAGTGGCAGTCCTGATCGATGCGCCGCGCTGGCCGGCGCACGGCACCCGGTTCGCCCACCTGGTCTCCGACACCAGCCTGAACGAGCTGCACGCCTTCGCCGAAGCCGCCGGCCTGCCCGCGCGGGCCTTCGACCACGACCACTACGACGTGCCGGAGCGCCGCCATGCCGACCTGGTCGCCCGCGGCGCCCGTCCGGTGCCGGAGAAGGAACTGCTCCGCCGGCTGCGGGCGGCAGGGCTTCGGGTGCGTCCGGCGGAGCGGACGCCGAGCGTCGCGCAGGTGCTGCCCGGCCTCGCGCAGGCCTGGCAGCACCTGCTGGACGGCGCCGCGGACCTCGGCGAGGAGTTGCTGTCCCGCTGGCGGGAGCCGCACCGCGCCTACCACGACGTCCGCCACCTCGCGCAGGCACTGTCCGCGGCCGACCTCGTCAGTGCAGGAGCCGCCCCCCGGACGGTCCAGCTCGCCCGGTGGTTCCACGACGCGATCTACCAGCGGCGCCCCGGCCACGACGAGGAGGAGTCCGCAGCGCTGGCCGCCGACCGGCTGACCGGACGGGTGCCGGCCGGCGAGGTCGCCGAGGTGGTCCGGCTGATCCGGCTGACCGCGTCCCACTCCCCCGAACCCGGCGACGCCGCCGGCGCGGCGGTGGTGGACGCCGACCTGTCGATCCTCGGCCAGCGGCCGGGCCGCTACCACGTCTACGTCCGGGATGTGCGGGCCGAGTACGACCACCTCGACGGCCCGACCTTCCGGCGGGGACGGTTGCAGGTGGTGGAGCGCCTGGCCGCTCTCGACCCGCTGTTCACCACGCCCCTCGGCAGGGACGCCTGGACGGCCGCTGCCAGGGCCAACCTCGCCGAGGAACGGGCCCGCTGGACCAGCCCGCCGGCACCCTCGGCCGGACGGGTCCCCTGAGGCGGATTCGGGCGTGCTTTTTTTCACGTGGCCTGCACCGATCCCGGCGAGTACACTTGACGCGAAGCTTGGGGGAGGTTCGATGGCGCATCGCGGCATCTGGCTCGCCGCGACCGCATGCCTGGTCGCGGGTGTCCTTGCCGCGCCCCCAGGAAGCGGGCTGGAGGGCACCGGCCGTTCCCAGGCCGCCGCCGAGACGAGCTACCAGCCCAGCGGGCCCGGCCCCGTCCGCTCCAGCCCGTCGGCGCCTCCGGCACCCACTGCGCCCGGCCCGGCAACTGAACTCCCGGCGAACCCGCCGACCGTCCCGCAGCTGGTCCAGCCGGCACCGCGGCCCGCCCCGTCCGTGCGGCCGGCGACAGTGGCGATCAGTCGGCCGTCGGCCCCCAAGCCGAGGCCTGAGCAGCCCAAGCCGCCCAAGCCGAAGCCGCCCCAGCCGCCCGAGCCACCGGTCAAGCCCAAGCCCACCAAGCCGAAGCCCACCATCCCGTTGCCGCAGCCGCCGTCCACCTCGGGGACTACCTGGAACGGCAAGCTGATCGCCAAGACCACCCCGGACGGCAAGACCGCCATCCCCGGTACCAAGCCGAGGTCCAAGGGCTGACCGGGACACCCGCCGTTGGGCTGCGCGCAACCGCCTGGCTGCTCGCCGGAGCCCTTGCGCTCGGCGGCTGCGCCACCGTCCCACCCCGCAGCACGGCCTCCGCACCGCCGGTGACGCCCGCCGCGTCCGCCCCTGCCACACCGACGCCCAGCCCCACCCCGACGCCGAGCCCTCCCCCCACGCCCACGCCGACCCCCACCCCGTCCCCGACGCCGAGCGGGCCGACGCCGGACACCCGGCAAGGCAGGCAACGCGACCAGCCCTACGCCGTCAACGGCATCATCGTCGTCTCGAAGCAGCACCCGATCAGCCGACGCTACCGACCGTCCGACCCCGATCGTCACGGCCTGGAGAAGGCGGCCGCGCAGGCGCTGGCCCGGATGGTCGCCGACGCCAGGTCCGCCGGGATCACCGTCAAGGTCCGCAGCGCCTACCGCTCCTACGCAGAGCAGGAGGCGCTGCTGAAGCGCAAGATCATCGAGTACGGCGACGAGAAGCTGGCCCGGCGCTACAACGCCGAGCCGGGCAAGAGCGAGCACCAGACCGGACTCGCCGTCGACCTGTGGGACGGCAGGACCTGGGGCCTGGCCGTCCGCCGGACGGCGACCGGCAAGTGGCTGTGGAAGCACGCCCGGGAGTACGGCTTCATCCTGCGCTATCCGCCGGGCAAGGAGTCGATCACCGGCTACGCCTACGAGCCGTGGCACTTTCGCTACATCGGCGAGGACGACTCGCGCCGGTTCAAGCCGAACCACACCCTGACCCTCGAGGAATACCTGGGCATCGACTGAGGCAGGCGATCTCGCCCGGCCGGCGGTGCCGGTCGGCGCAGCGCTGGCAAGATGGTCCCGTCACCGCTGCCCGGAGGTCCGATGACCGCTGCCTCGCCATCCGGCGACCCCGTCCGTATCGGCGTGCTCACCAGCGGCGGCGACGCCCAGGGCATGAACGCCGCCGTCCGTGCTGTGGTGCGCACCGCGCTGGGTCAGGGCGCCAGGGTGTACGCGATCCACGAGGGCTTCCAGGGCATGGTGGACGGCGGGGACGGCATCCGCGAGCTCGGCTGGTCCGACGTCGGAAGCATCCTGCACAAGGGCGGCACCGTGATCGGCACCTTCCGCAGCCAGGACTTCCGCAGCTGGGAGGGCCGCCGCGCCGCAGCCCGGAACCTGCTGCAGCACGGGATCGACCGGCTCGTGGTGATCGGCGGCGACGGGTCGCTGTCGGGGCTCGACCAGTTCCGGGCCGACTGGCCGGGACTCCTCGCCGAACTGGTCGCGTCCGGTCAGCTCGACCGGGCGGTGGCCGAGGCACACCCGGCGCTGGTCTTCGCCGGCCTGGTCGGCTCGATCGACAACGACCTGGTCGGGACGGATGCCACGATCGGCGCCGACAGCGCGCTGCACCGGATCATCGAGGCCATCGACGCGCTGTCCAGCACGGCCGCCAGCCACCAGCGCTGCTTCGTGGTCGAGGTGATGGGCCGCCACTGCGGCTACCTCGCCCTGATGGCAGCGGTCGCGGGCGGCTGCGACTACGTCCTGATCCCCGAGCGGCCCCCCGCACAGGGTTGGGAG
>JAEYUH010000173.1 GCA_023432725.1 Actinomycetes bacterium
GGTAGACCTGGATCATCACCGACGGCTGGTTGTCCTCGGCGGTGGTGAACACCTCGCTCCGCTTGGTCGGGATCGTGGTGTTGCGCTCGATGATCTTGGTCATCACGCCGCCCTTGGTCTCGATGCCGAGGCTCAGCGGAGTGACGTCCAGCAGCAGGACATCCTTGACCTCACCCTTCAGCACACCGGCCTGCAGCGAGGCGCCCAGCGCCACCACCTCGTCCGGGTTGACGCCCTTGTGCGGCTCCTTGCCGCCGGTGAGCTCCTTGACCAGGTCGACCACCGCGGGCATCCGGGTGGAGCCGCCGACGAGGATGACGTGGTCGATCTTGGACACCGAGGTGTTGGCGTCCTTGATGACGGAGTTGAACGGCGCGCGGCAGCGGTCGAGCAGGTCCTGGGTCATGCGCTGGAACTCGGCGCGGCTGAGGCGCTCGTCGAGGTGCAGCGGGCCGTCGGCGCCGGCGGTGATGTACGGCAGGTTGATGGAGCTCTCCTGGGTGGAGGACAGCTCGATCTTGGCGCGCTCGGCGGCCTCCTGCAGCCGCTGCCGGGCCATCTTGTCCTTGGACAGGTCGACGCCGTACTTGTTCTTGAACTGGGTGACCAGCCAGTCGACCACCCGCTGGTCCCAGTCGTCGCCGCCCAGCCGGTTGTCGCCCTTGGTGGCCTTCACCTCGAAGACGCCGTCGGCGATCTCCAGCAGGGACACGTCGAAGGTGCCACCGCCCAGGTCGAAGACGAGGATGGTCTGCTCGGCGCCGCCCTTGTCGAGGCCGTAGGCCAGCGCGGCGGCGGTCGGCTCGTTGATGATCCGGTCGACCACCAGGCCAGCGATCTCGCCGGCCTCCTTGGTGGCCTGGCGCTCGGCGTCGGAGAAGTAGGCCGGGACGGTGATCACGGCGTTGGTGACCGGCTCACCGAGGTAGGCCTCGGCGTCCCGCTTCAGCTTCTGGAGCACGAAGGCGCTGATCTGCTGGGGGTGGTAGTCCTTGCCATCGATGTCGGCCTTCCAGCCGGTGCCCATGTGGCGCTTCACCGAGCGGATGGTGCGGTCGACGTTGGTCACTGCCTGACGCTTGGCGACCTCGCCGACCAGGACCTCGCCGCCCTTGGCGAACGCGACGACCGAGGGAGTCGTGCGGGCGCCCTCGGCGTTGGGGATGACAGTCGGCTCGCCGCCCTCAAGGACGGCGACGACGGAGTTCGTGGTGCCGAGGTCGATGCCGACAGCTCGTGCCATGGTGAGTACCTCCATAGAGTCTTGGTTCGCGCTTGAGCCTAGCACGCTCAATCACGAGGTTGAGTTCACCAGACTCAACTATGGGTCAGTTCGGGGTATTCCCTGAGGGTGACGCCTGCGCCACCGGCGCGGTCAGCCGATCGACCAGCCCGACAAGGGTGGGGAACGAGTGCCACAACTGGTGACCGAGCCCTGGCACGGTGATCGTCGGGCCGGGAATCCCCCGGGCGGCGAGCCGGGTGTCCAGCCGCTCGAAGTCGGCCCGGCGGCACAGCGAACTGCGCTCCCCGCGGGCCAGCCCGCACCGGGCCACGTCGACCCGGTCGAGTTCCTCAAGAAGGCCCTCGCTGGCCAGCACGCGGGCGATCGCGAGCAGGTCCGCCGGGGTGTAGTGGACGGCGGGCTCCGTCCACTGGCGTCGACGGGCGTGCATCACCCACTGGTGGTGGCGGTTGCTGGCGTGCACCCACGGCAACCGTCCCCAGTCGGCAAGGTTGTCGGCCTGCAGCGTGGTCAGGCCGCGGCGGCTGATCGCCACCGGCTCGACCAGGTGGAGTCCTTCGATGGGTCCCCACTCGGCCAGCGCAGGCAGGGCGGCGGTCGCCAGCGAGCACCCGGTGGAGTAGCCGAGCACCTCCATGACGTCCGTGTTCGCCACCTCACCGGCACGGAAGGCCTCCTCGAGGTAGGAGAGGTTGAGCTCTGCCCAGGACGCGATCTGCCGGCGGAGCATGTCGCGGCGGACCGCGGCCGGAATCGGGTCGCGGAAGCGACTCATCCCCGGGATCTCGGTCATCACGACGGTCAGCGAGGTCGCCTGCGCCAGGAACTGGCACTTGGCCACCTCCCACTCCCCCAGCGGGGTGTTGAACCCGGGGAAGTAGACCAGGACGCCGCGCGGGGCGGCGGGCGTCCCGACCAGCGCGGCCAACCGGGGCAGCCCGTGGGGGCGCAGCGTCAGCTGTCGCACGGGAATCCCCGGACGGCGCAGCGCAGCCCTGGTGTCCAGCGGCAGTGTGACGGCCTCGCGCACGCATCCCTCCTCAGCCCTCGCATCGTAGCGCCGGGCGACCCGGGCCCGGTTCGTTCCGGAGGCGACCGAGGCGCAAGAATGGCTGCCATGACGCGCGCTGTGGTTTTCGACCTTGATGGCACCCTGACCGATACCGAAACCCTCTGGGACGGGATCAGGCGCGGCCTGGCGGCCGACGCGGGGCTGCCCTGGCCGGACGATGCCAGCACGCGCATGATGGGCATGTCCACCCAGCAGTGGTCGGCCTACCTCGTCGAGGGGGTGGGACTGCCCGGCACCCCGTCCGAGGTGGCCGCCCGCACCATCGGCGCCATGCAGCAGCACTACCGCGACGGGGTCGAGCTGCTCCAGGGAGCTCCCGAGGTGGTCCGTCGGCTCGGCGCAGTCTGGCCGCTGGGGGTCGCCAGCTCGTCGCCACGGGTACTGATCGACGCCGCCCTCGATGCCATGGACGTGGCCGACCTGGTCGCCGCCTCCGTCTCGACCGAGGAGACCGGACACGGCAAGCCCGCCCCCGACGTCTACCTCGAGGTGTGCCGGCGGCTCGGCGTCGCCCCGCAGGACGCGGTGGCCATCGAGGACTCCCCGGCGGGGATCCGGTCGGCGCAGGCCGCCGGGATGAAGCTGATCGTCGTCCCACCCCGGTTCCATCCACCCACCGCCGACGTCCTCGCCCTGGCCAACGTGGTGGTGGCGACGCTGGACGAGATCACCGTCGAGCTGGTCGAGAACCTGCTGGGGGGCCGCTGACCATGCTGCGCTCCCTGCTGCTGGGCGCCGCCCGCAACGAACGCCTCCGTGCCCTGGCCACCGCCTTCCCTCCCACCCGCGCGGTGGTGAGCCGGTTCATCGCCGGTGAGCAGGTGGCCGACGGCCTCACCGCCGCCCAGCGGCTGGCCGACGACGGGCTCTACGCCACCATCGACGTCCTCGGCGAGGACACCACCGTGCCGGAGCAGGCCGAAACCGCCACCCGTGCCTACCTCGATCTGCTGGCCGGCATCCCCGCCGCAGGGCTGGTCGGGTCGGTGGACGTGTCGCTCAAGCTCACCTCGCTCGGAGCGGCGCTGCCCGGCGGCGACGCCGTCGCCTATACCAACGCACGCCGGATCTGCGAGGCTGCGGCCTCGGTCGGCGCCACGGTCACCATCGACGCCGAGGACCACACGACCATCGACAGGATGCACGCCGTGGTCGAGCAGCTGCGGATCGACTTCCCCGGCGTCGGGCTGGTCCTGCAGGCGATGCTGCACCGGACCGCCGGCGACGCCGAGGTCTTCGCCGGCGCCGGGTCCCGCGTCCGGTTGTGCAAGGGCGCCTACGACGAGCCGGCGGAGGTGGCACTGCGGGAGCGGACCGAGATCAGCGCTGCCTATGTGGCTGCCGCCCGGACGCTGTTCCTCGGCAAGGGCTACCCGATGATCGCCACCCACGACCCCGAGATGATCGCCGCCACGCTGGCGCTGGCCGGGGAGACCGGACGCCAGCCGGGCGACTACGAGTTCCAGATGCTGTACGGCATCCGCACCGACGAGCAGCGCCGACTGGCCGCGGCGGGTCACCGGGTGCGGGTGTACGTGCCGTGCGGCACCGACTGGTGGGGCTACTTCGTGCGGCGGCTCGCCGAACGTCCGGCGAACCTGTGGTTCTTCCTGCGGGCGCTGGTCGGCCGCTGATCAGGCCGAGGCCGCCCTGGCCAGGCCCGCGGCCAGGTCAGCGATCAGGTCCCCGGCGTCCTCCACGCCGATACTGAGCCGCAGCAGGCCGTCGGTGATCCCCGCGGCCTGCCGCGCCTCGACCGGCATCGCGGCGTGGGTCATGGTGGCCGGGTGGGAGACCAGCGACTCCACCCCGCCCAGTGACTCGGCCAGGCAGAAGCAGGCCAGCCCCTCCACCAGCGCCTTCACCTGGGCCAGGCCCGCGACCTCGAAACTCACGATGGCCCCGAACCCGTCCTGCTGGGCGGCGGCCAACCGGTGGCCGGGGTGCTCGGGTGACCCCGGGTAGTAGACCGCGTTGACGCCCGGGTGCGCGGCCAGCATGGCGGCCACCCTCGCGGCGTTGGCCTGGGCCTTCTCCATCCGCAGGTGCAGGGTGCGCAGGCCGCGCAGGGTGAGGTAGGAGTCGAACGCGCCACCGGTCAGCCCCAGGCAGTTCGCCCACCAGGCGAGGTCGGCGTGCCGGCCGTCGTCGGCGGCCACCACCGCCCCACCCACGACGTCGCTATGGCCGTTGATGTACTTGGTGGTGGAGTGCACCACGACGTCGACCCCGAGCGCGAGCGGTCGCTGCACCACCGGGGAGCAGAAGGTGTTGTCGGCCACCACCAGCGCGCCGGCGGCGTGGCCGGCCGCGGCGACCGCGGCGATGTCGGTGATCCGCAGCAGCGGGTTGGAGGGCGTCTCGATCCACACGAGGTCGGCGGGACTGCCCAGGGCCGTCGCCACGGCGGCCGGGTCGCTGAGGTCGACCAGGTCGAGCCGGAGCGCCTCCCGCCGGGCCAGGGCGTCCAGCAGGCGCCAGGTGCCGCCGTAGCAGTCGAACGGCGCCACCACCCGTCCGCCCGGCTTCACCAGCGCGTGGAGGGCGGTCGTCACCGCACCCATCCCGGACGCGGTGATCACGGCGCCCACCCCGCCCTCGAGGTCCGCCAGCGCATCGGCAAGGATCGAGCGGGTCGGATTGCCGGACCTGCCGTAGTCATAGGGGCCCGGCTCTGCGAAGCCACGGAAGGCGTAGGTGGCCGAGAGATGGAGCGGCGGCACCACGGCCCGGAACTCCGGATCGCTGGTGAGGCCCGCCCTGACAGCGCGAGTCGGGGGCGTGGACTCGGTCATGGTTGCTGACCCTAACACCGGTGAACAGGTCACTGGCGTGCCGCCCGAGGGCGCGGGTACCGTCAGCCCATGAAGATCGAAGATGTGGTCCGCGCCAAGGGCACCGACGTCGTCACCATCGAGCCGTCGGCCACCGTCAAGCAACTCGTCGACCTGCTCGCCGAACACAACATCGGCGCCGTCGTCGTGAGTTCCGACGGCCGCCACATCGACGGCATCGTGAGCGAGCGGGACGTCGTCCGGCGGCTGGCCTCGGCCGGCGGCAGGGTGCTGGAGGCCGAAGTCGCCGAGATCATGACGAAGACCGTGAAGACCTGCGTGCCCGCCGACTCGATCGAGGACACCGCGCGCGAGATGACGTACTCGCGGATCCGGCACATGCCCGTGGTCATCAACGGCGAGCTGCGGGCCCTGGTCTCGATCGGCGACGTCGTGAAGTACCGGATCGACCAGCTCACCGACGAGCGGAACCACCTGCTGGGCTACCTGCACAAGTGACATGAGCGACGAGCCAAGGGCGGTCGCCGCGCTGCGTGCCCTCGGCGTCGAGCACGTCGCGAGCCGGCACCGTCCGGCCAGGTCGCTGGTCGAGGCTGCCGCGATGCGGGGCCTCGAGCCGGGCGACATCGTCAAGACGATGGTCGTCCGCCGCGCCGAGGACGACTACCTGTTCGTGCTGGTCGGCGGGGACAGGGAGATCTCCTGGCCCAAGCTGCGCACCCTGCTCGGGGTGAGCCGCCTGTCGCTGCCCGACGCCGAGACGGCGCTGGCGGCCACCGGGTACCCGCGCGGCGCCATCACCCCGTTCGGCGCCAGCCGGGCCTGGCCGGTGATCGCCGACGCCGCCCTTGTCGGGCGACGGATCTCGATGGGCGGCGGCGAACACGGGCTGGCGATCGCGGTGGCGGCCGACGACATGATCGCGGCGCTGGGCGCGACGGTCGCCGATGTGACGAACAGTGCTGGTGACTGACACTGGGGACAGTCCCCATGGGGGTCAGCCCACGCTGCGCGGGTCGTTCAGCGGGTCTGCTCCCGCCTGTTGTGGTTCGGTCTGCGAGTCTGGCGGGGCCGCGGCGGCATAGGCCTCGGACAACTGGTGGTAGGGGCGCGACAACAAGGCGATGACGGTGATGATCATCCCCGCCACCCCGGAAAGGATGAACACCAGCGCGATCCCGCGCGCCTGACCATCGCCGAGCAGCCAGCCGAGCGCCTCGCGTCCGGCATCGGAGTTCATGTAGGGGATCAACAGGTATTCCGCCACCGGACCGATGATGAAGGCGGTCAGCGGCGCGGCGGCGATCTCGATGCTCATCGCGAAGCCGAACACCCTGCCCTGGCGCTCGAAGGGCACCACCCGTTGCAGGACTGTCTGCTCTGCGGCCTCGGCGATCGGGACGATCGCCATGTACACCAGGATTCCGGCCGCGAGCAGCCAGATCGACTCGCGCAGCGTGAAGCCGATGCAGATCGCCCACATCACAAGGTTGCACGCCAGCAGGGTGCGCAGTGGCCGCGGTCCCAGCCCCTTGCGGGAGACCCAGGCACCGCCGGCCAGGAAGCCGAAGCTCAGCACCCCCCACATCACTCCCCAGAACTCGACCGAGACCAGCGACAGCCCGTACGGGTCGATCAGCGCGAGGAAGACCCCGCCCAGCAGGTTGTTGAAGGTGGTGAACACGACCAGCCAGACCAGCCCGGGAACCGCCCGGATGGCGCGCCAGGCGCCGGCGAAGTCGACCGGCTTGGGAGCGTCCTCGGCGTGGACGATCTCGGGCTCGGGGATGCTCACCGTCCACAGGTGCAGCAGCGACAACACCGTCACCCCCGTGGCCAGCAGGAGTGACCAGGTGATCCCGAGCTGGCCGACCGCGAGGCCGGCGAAGACCGAGGTGACAGCGAACGTCAGCCCGTTGACGATGCCGACCATGCCGTTCGCCTTGGCCCGCTCGGCGTCCGGCACGAGCAGCGTCACGATCGTGCTGAGCGCGATCCCGCGGGCCGACTCCATCACGGCGCCTGCCAGCAGCGGCAGCAGGAAGGCGATGAACAGCGGGGAGCCGATGGTGAGGATCTGGTCGCGCGGAGCCACGAGGAAGACGGCGAGCCCCACCCCGAACAGGATCGTGGTGGCGGTCTGGGCCGACACCATCACGGTCTTCTTCCTGGTCCGGTCGATCCAGGAGCCGAACGGCACCCCCATGATCGCCAGCAGCAGCATGTAGCCGCCGCCGAAGATCGCGGTCACCAGCACCGATCGGGTCTCGAGGTAGAGCCAGAAGGTGACGGCCATCCACACGAAGGACGTGGTGAGGTTCGCTATGAAGGTGTTCACCAGCACAGCGTTGAAATGCCGCCGGTTCTCCACCGTTGGGGGCGAGGACATCCGTCCTCCTTCCCGGGGGCGTGGACAGGACTGTCCGACCCTAGACCAGCCCTGTGACAATGCCCAGACTCCACCCCAACCCTGCGGGGACAACGGGGGATCCCCCCGATCCGGGCGACCCCCGTCCATCTTCTGCCACCTGGGCGACCCGGCTGCCCTGGGTGTCGGCCGGCCCCGGTATCTGGCAGAAGTTGTCGGGCGAGGTCAGTTGTCGGTGGCGGAGCCGAGCAGCGGCGGCTCGCTCGACCAGGGGAAGGAGACCCACTCGCTGGTGTGCCGCCAGACGTAGTCGCACTTCACCAGCGAGTGCGGCTTCTCGTACAGCACTGCCGTGCGGGCCTCGGCGACGTGCCCGGCGCAGAAGTCGTGCACAGTCCGCAGGGTCTCCCCGGTGTCGGCGACATCGTCGACGATCAGGATCCGCTGCCCCGACAGCGCCACCCCGGCCGGCACCGGGGGCAGCAGGACGGGCATCGGCAACCGCTCCTCGACGCCGGTGTAGAACTCGACGTTGATGATGTGCAGGTTCTTGATGCCCATCGCGTAGCTCATCGCACCTGCCGGGACGAGGCCGCCGCGAGTGATCGAGAGCAGCAGGTCGGGCCGGTAGCCGGAGTCGACCACCTGACCGGCGAGTTCCCGGATCGCGGTCCCGAAGGACTCCCAGCTCAGGACCTCGCGCGCAGAACTCATTGGTACATCCTGCCAGCGCGCAGGGGTGGACGGCGCCGGGATCGGTGCCGATCCGCGGGCCGTCCTCAGTACGCTGGCCCGATGCACCGGGCGATCATCATCGTGGACGGACGCGTGCAGGGCGTCGGCTTCCGGTGGTGGGCTGCCGACCAGGCCCGCAGCCTCGGCCTGGTGGGTCGCGCCGTGAACCTCGACGACGGCACCGTCGAGGTCGACATCCAGGGGGACCTCGAGAAGGTCAGCACGATGATCCGCCGGGTGATCGAGCAGCCGACCGCCACCGGCCGCCCTGGCCTGGTCACCGACCACACCGTTCGGTGGGCCGACCCGGTCCCCGGCGCCACCGGCTTCCGGGCGTACTAGGTGGGGACTGACGAGACGACGGGTGGCGCCCGTCGCGGCGCCCTTGCCGTGCTGGCGGCCGCCGTCCTGTTCGGCACGACGGGCACCGCCCAGGCCTTCGCTCCGGACGGCGCGACCCCGCTCTCGGTCGGTGCGGCCCGCCTGCTGCTGGGCGGCGCCCTGCTGGGGCTGCTCGGCCTGGTCCGCCGTCTACGCCGGTCGGGCTGGACGCTCCCCCGTTGGTCGGTGACCGTCTGGTGGGTGCTGCTGGGAGCGTCCTGCGTGCTGGCCTACCAGGCCACCTTCTTCGCCGGGACGAGGGCGAACGGGGTCGCCGTCGCCACCGTCACCGCGCTGGGCACGAGCCCGCTGTTCGCGGGCCTGTTCGAGTGGCTGGTGTTCCGCCGTCCGCCGCCGCTGCGCTGGGCGCTGGCCACCGGCGTCGCGCTGGTGGGCCTCGTCCTGCTGGCCGGGGTCCCGGGGACGGCGAGCCTCGACCCGCTCGGACTGTCGGCGTCGCTGGCCGCCGGGGCGAGCTACGCCGGCTACACCGTGGCGAGCCGGGTGGTGCTCGCCCGCGGCTGGGACGCCACCGCCACCGTCTGCGGAATGCTCGGAACCGGGGCGGTGCTGGCCGCACTGGTGCTTCCCGCCACCCCCACGAGCTGGCTCGCGACCCCGCCAGGGCTGGGCGTTGTGCTGTGGCTGGGGCTGGTGACCGTCGTCGTCACCTACCTGCTGCTGGGCCAGGGCCTGCGCCACCTGCCGGCAGCGACCGCCACCACGCTCACCCTGGCCGAGCCGGCGACCGCGGCCCTGCTGGGCGTCCTCGTGCTGGGCGAGCAGCTGACCGGCTGGCAGGTGGCAGGCGTGCTGGCGATCGTCGCCGGGGTGGCGCTCACTGCTACCCGTCGACGGTGATGTCGTTGCCCGGCATCCAGGGCTCCAGCGCCGGGAAGACCCACGTGAACAGGACGGCGACCACCGCGACCACCAACAAAGCGGCGAGCACCGCCTTCGCCGCCACCGGCCCCGGCAGCAGCCGCCAGATCAGCCCGTACAGCGACATCAGTTCGCCACCTCCAGTAGCTCCGCCGGTAGCCCGTCCGCGCGGCTCAGCACCTGGTCGAGCCGGGCGTGGGTGATCCAGCGCTCCCGCGAGCTGAACTGCGGGTGGCAGCTGGTCATGGTGAGCAACGCCTCCGTGGGGGTCTTGCCGGGCTGCCCCGGCACCGGGAGGACCACCTCCACCTGGGTCGGCAGCACTACCTCGTCGGCGTAGACCCGGTAGACGAAGTAGCTCTCCGCGGTCTCCACGATCACCCGGTCACCCGTCCTCAGCTCGGCGATCCGGCTGAACGGCTTGCCGTAGGTGGTGCGGTGGCCGGCGATCGCGAAGTTCCCCACCTCGCCGGGCTCCGCTGTCCCGGGGTAGTGACCGATGCCGCGCTGCAGGGTGAGCCGGTCGGTGCCCCGGTAGACCGGGCGGGCGTAGTCCGCGCCGAATCTCGGGATCCGGACGACGGCGAAGGCGCTGCCCGGCTCCCGAGGCGACTCGCCCTCCGGCTGGGGGTTGCTGAGGGAGAACCCGGCCTCAAGGTGTGCGACCACCCCGGCCTGCTGCTGGTCGGCGACGACGTCCGTCCAGAACAACTGCCAGCCCACGAACAGCCCGAGCACCACGCCGAGGGTCACCAACAGTTCGCCGAACAGGCCGACCACGCCGCGCAGATACCACCCGGCGGTGCGGCCGGGACGGCGGCGGTCTGACAT
>JAEYUH010000200.1 GCA_023432725.1 Actinomycetes bacterium
CCCAGGAGCACGGCGACCGCTGCCACCACGAAGACGAACGCTATGGTCGCCAGGCCGAGCAGGCCCATGATCGCCACCGTGCCGCGCGACATCCAGTTGTCGAAGCCGTAGCGCAGCCGATCCCGCAAGCCAGGTGTCTCCACGAGTCCCCTTCCCCGGGCGCGTCTCCCCAGCCGCGGACCCGGTGGCTGCACCCTAGCGGCAGCGTGGCGGCTGTGGGCAGGGTTCGCCGAGCCTCATGGAGCGGGTGGCCCGCCGGTCCCGGCGGGCCACCCCTGGCTGCTACTTGGTCGAGAACGCCGCGTCGAAGGCTGCGGCGGGCGCGTCCCACAGCTTCGAGCGGACGAAGTCGAGCGCCTCAGGAGCGCCCCGCAGCCGGTCCATGCCGGCGTCCTCCCACTCCACCGAGATCGGACCGGAGTAGCCGATGTGGTTGAGGGTGCGGAAGCAGGCCTCCCACGGCACGTCGCCGTGGCCGACCGCCACGAAGTCCCAGCCACGCCGCGGATCGGCCCAGGCCAGGTGCGAGCTGAGCCGGCCGTTGCGTCCGTTGAGGTTCTTCTTCGAGTCCTTGGCGTGGACGTGGTAGATCTTGTCCGCGAAGTCGAGCAGGAACATGGCCGGGTCGACGTCCTGCCAGACCATGTGGCTGGGATCCCAGTTGATGCCGAGTTCCGGCCGGTCGATCTCGGCCAGCATCCGCTTGGTCGTCCAGTAGTCGTAGGCGAGTTCGCTGGGGTGCACCTCGGCGGCGAACCGGACCCCGCACTCGGCGAAGACGTCGAGGATCGGGTTCCAGCGGGCCTTGAAGTCCTCCCAGCCGGCGTCGATCATGGCGTCGCTGGCCGGCGGGAACATCGCCACGTACTTCCAGATCGCCGAACCGGTGAAGCCGACCACGGTCTTCACCCCGAGCCGCTCGGCGGTCCGGGCCGTGTTCATCATCTCCTCGGCCGCCCGCTGGCGGACGCCTTCGGGGTCACCGTCGCCCCAGACGATGTCCGGCAGGATGTCGCGGTGCCGGGCGTCGATCGGGTCGTCGCAGACGGCCTGGCCCTTGAGGTGGTTGGAGATGGTGAAGACCTTGAGGTTGTAGCGCTCGAGGATGGCGAGCCGATCGGCGATGTAGTCGTCGTCGGTGGCTCCCTTCCACACGTCCAGATGGTCGCCCCAGCAGGCGATCTCAAGGCCGTCGAAGCCCCAGCCCGAGGCCAGCCGCGCCACCTCCTCGAACGGGAGGTCGGCCCACTGGCCGGTGAACAACGTGATGGGTCGTGCCATGACCCTGTCCTTTCGATTGTGAAGTGGGCAGTGATTCGGTGGGCCTCAGACGTCCAGCCAGGCGCCACTGGCCGCGGCCGAGCGCTCGACGGCGTCGAGGACCCGCTGGACCTGCAGTCCCTCGGCGAAGGACGCGTGGGGCTGCTCCCCTGCCGCGATCGCGGTAGCCAGATCGAGAACCTGGTGGGTGAAGCCGTGCTCCCAGCCGATGATGTGCCCTGCGGGCCACCAGGCCCCCGCGTACGGGGTGTCGGGTTCGGTGGCGAGGATCCGGCGGAAGCCGGCCTCGACCGAGGGGATGCGGTTGTCGTAGTAGTGCAGGACGTTGAGTTCCTCGAGGTTCCAGAACAGCGCGCCGTCCGACCCGCTGACCTCGATGGTGAGGGCGTTCTTGCGTCCGGTGGCGAACCGGGTCGCCTCGTAGGACGCCATCGCCCCGCCGGCGAACCTGCCGAGGAACCAGGCCGCATCGTCGACGGTGACCTCGCCGCGGCCCTCCGCCGCCGTCGCCCCTGCCAGGCCGGTCCCGTCGGCCTGGAGCGGGCGGCTCTTCACGAAGGTCTCCAGCGTCCCCGAGACGGCCACCACCTGGTCGCCGAGCAGGAACTGGGACAGGTCGAGGATGTGCGCCCCGATATCGCCCAGCGAGCCCGACCCGGCCTTGTCCTTCTGCAGGCGCCAGGCCAGCGGCACCTCGGGGTCGGCGATCCAGTCCTGCTGGTAGGCGGCCCGCACCTGCCGGATGGTGCCCAGCCGACCCTGCTGGATCAGCTGGCGGGCCAGTGCGATGGCAGGGACCCGGCGGTTGGTGAAGCCGACCATCGCGAAGACGCCCCGCTGCGCCGCCTCCGCGGCCGCGGCAGCCATCGCCTCGGCCTCCGCCGCGGTGTTGGCCAGTGGCTTCTCGCACAGCACGTGCTTGCCGGCGGCCAGCGCCGCGATGGCGATCTCGGCGTGCGAGTCGCCAGGGGTGCAGATGTCGATCAGGTCGATGTCGTCGCGGGCGATCAGCGCCCGCCAGTCGGTCTCGATGCCGTCCCAGCCCAGCTCGGCGGCCGCCGCTGCGGTCCGCTCGGCGTTGCGGCCGCAGACCGCGGTCATCCCCACCTGCATCGGCAGGTCGAAGAACCGCGGGGCGGTCCGCCAGCCCTGGGAGTGCGCCCTGCCCATGAAGGCGTACCCCACCATGCCCACGTTGAGGCGTGGCTTGTCAGACATGTGAATGCTCCAATTCGGTGTGCGAAGCGCTGGTGGTGGACGCCGGGGTGGCCACCGTGGTGGCCACCCCGGCAGGGAGGGGTCAGGACCGGAACGCGCTCGGCAGGAACTGGTCGACGTTCTCCTTGGTCACCACGGGGGCGTAGAGCATGATCTGGCGGGGCACCTCGAGCTCCACCAGGTCGGACAGCGCCTTGCCCTGGGCGAGCAGCCGGGCCAGCCGGATGCCGTCAGCGGCCTGGGTCGAGGGGTAGACAGTGGTGGCCTTCACCACCGTGTTGTCAGCCTTGATCATCTCCATCATGTCGGCGGAGCCGGCGCCGCCGACCATGATGAACTCGTCACGGCCGGACGCGTTGAAGGCTGCCATGACGCCGATGCCCTGGTCGTCGTCGTGGTTCCACACGGCGTCCAGCTTCGGGGCGGCCTGGAGCAGCTGCTGCGCGGCTTCCTCGCCGGACTCCACGGTGAACAGCGCCTCCACCTGGTGGGAGACCTTCATGCCGCACTTGGCCAGCGCGTCGGCGAAGCCCTGCGAGCGGTCCTGGGTCAGCTTCAGGTTCGCGATGCCCTGGATCTCACCGATGATGGCGTCGCTCTTGCCGCCCAGCACCTCGCACAGGTAGGTGCCGGTCGACAGGCCCATGCCGTAGTTGTCGCCGAGGATGGTGGTGCGGGCGGCGAAGCTCGAGGAGAACTCCCGGTCGACGTTGATCACCGGAATGCCGGCTGCCATGGCCTTCAGCGCGATGTCGGTCATCGCCTCGCCGTCGAACGGCAGCACGACGATGGCGTCGACCTTGTTGTTGATGAAGGTCTCGATCTGCGCGATCTGGGCGTTGACGTCATTGGTGCCCTGCGGGTGGTCGAGGGTGACGTCGGAGAACTTCCCGGCCTCGGCGACCGCCGCAGAGGTGATGGCGCCCATCCAGCCGTGGTCGGCGGCAGGCGCCGACAGGCCGATCGTGACGTTGTCACCGGGGGCGTCGTTGCCCTCCGCCGGTCCGGCGGGGGCGGGCTGGCTGGTGGCCGGCGGTGCGGCGGTCTCGGTGGCCTGCGGCACGTTGGACGTGCAGCCGGCGACCAGTCCGAGGGCGGCAGCGGCTGCGAGCAGCGCACTGAGCTTCTTGGTCAACATGGGTGTCCTTTCACTTCGGTGTGAGTCGGGTGCTAGGTGGTGCGTTCGCGTTGAGCGAGGTACTGCTGGAGCAGCACCGCGCCGACGATGATCAGGCCCTTGGCCACCTTCTGGGTGGACACGGCCAGGTTGTTGAGGATGAAGATGTCGGTCAGGGTGACGAACAGCAGCGAGCCGATCA
>JAEYUH010000215.1 GCA_023432725.1 Actinomycetes bacterium
GAGGCGGCCGAGAAGTGGGCGATCGGGGCCGAGCAGGCAGGGTTGAGCCGCCGCGCGCTGATCGGCAGCGGGCTGGCCGGTGGCCTCGGCGTGCTGGCGATCCCGGCCGTGGTGCTGCTGGCCGACATGGGGCCGTGGCCGACCGCGGAGGTCCGCCGGGAAACCCTGGAGAAGACCATCTGGGCCGAGGGCGTCCCCATCGTCAACGACGTCACCCAGGAGAAGCTGCGGGCCAGCGACATCGTCGTGGGCCAGCTGATCAATGCCCAGCCGGCGAACCTGTTCGAGCTGCACGGCGTCGAGTTCCAGCGCGCGAAGGCGAAGGCGTCGCTGATCGTGGTGCGGATGGACCCGGCCTCGATCCGGATCCCCACCTCCCGCCAGGACTGGCACGTCGACGGCATCCTCGCCTACTCCAAGATCTGCACCCACGTCGGCTGCCCGATCAGCCTGTGGGAGCAGCAGACCCACCACCTGTTGTGCCCCTGCCACCAGTCGACCTTCGACCTGGGCAACTCCGGTGTCGTGGTGTTCGGTCCCGCGGCCAGGTCGCTGCCGCAGCTGCCGATCACCACCGACGCGGACGGCTTCCTGATCGCACGCGGCGACTTCACGGTGCCGGTCGGGCCCAGCTACTTCGAGCGCAACTCCGAGAACGACTTCAAGGAGGGTGACGACTGATGGCCAAGCCCACGACAGTCGATCCCGCTGTCCCGCCGGCCCAGACTCCGGAGCGGGCCGCCCCCTCCGGTGCGGCCAACGCGGTGGCGGGTGCGGTGGGCTGGGTCGACGACCGCGCCCCCATCTCGTCCTTCGGCCGCAAGGCGCTGCGCAAGGCGTTCCCCGACCACTGGTCGTTCCTGCTGGGGGAGATCGCGCTCTACACGTTCATCATCCTGCTGCTGACCGGCGTGTTCCTGACCATCTGGTTCCGGCCGTCCATGGCCGAGATCGAGTACGCCGGCTCGTACGAGCTGATGCGCGGCATCCCGATGTCGGAGGCCTTCGCATCCACCCTCGAGATCAGCTTCGACGTCCGCGGCGGCCTGTTGATCCGGCAGGCCCACCACTGGGCGGCGATGCTCTTCGTCGCCGCCATGGCCGCTCACATGCTGCGGGTCTTCTTCACCGGCGCCTTCCGCAAGCCCCGCGAGATCAACTGGCTGATCGGCGTCGGGCTGCTGCAACTGGGACTCATCGAAGGTTTCGCCGGCTACTCGCTGCCCGACGACCTGCTGTCCGGGACCGGCCTGCGGTTCGTGGACGGGCTGGTGCGCGCAATCCCGGTGATCGGCACCTGGGCGGAGTTCTTCATCTTCGCCGGCGAGTTCCCCGGGGAACTGGTGATCCTCCGGCTCTACATGGTGCACATCCTGCTGGTGCCCGGCATCCTGCTGGCGCTGATCTCGGCTCACATGGCGCTGCTGGTGTACCACAAGCACACCCACTTCCCCGGGCCGGGCCGCAAGCAGACCAACGTGGTAGGCCAGGCGCTGTTCCCGGTGTACGCCGCCAAGGCCGGCGGGTTCTTCTTCATCGTCTTCGGGGTCACCATCCTGATGGGCGCCCTGATGCAGATCAACCCGGTGTGGCTGTACGGGCCGTACAACCCCGCGCAGGTGACTGCGGGCTCGCAACCGGACTGGTACATGGGCTTCGTCGAAGGGGCGATCCGGATCATCCCCAACTGGGAGACCCACCTGCTGGGCACCACCTGGTCGTGGAACATCGCGCTGCCCGGCCTCGGGCTGATGGGGCTGTTCGCCGTCCTGCCGATGGTCTACCCGTTCGTCGAGCAGTGGATCACCGGCGACAAGTCCGAGCACCACATCCTCGATCGGCCGCGCAACGTGCCCAACCGCACCGCCTTCGGGGTGGCCGCGATGACCTGCTACGGCCTGTTCTGGATGTCGGGCGGCAACGACATCCTCGCCACCCAGTTCCGGGTCTCGCTCAACGACATCACCGTGTTCATGCGGGTGGCGGTCTTCGTGGGCCCTGTGATCGCCTTCATCATCACCAAGCGGATCTGCCTCGCCCTGCAGCGGCGCGACCGCGAGCGGGTGCTGCACGGCAGCTCCACCGGCGTCCTGGTCCGGCTGCCGGACGGCGGCTACACCGAGGCGCACGCCCCGATCACCACCGAGGAAGCCTTCACCCTCACCCAGCACCGGCAACTCCCGGCACTGGAGGTCTCGCCCGAGACCGACGACCGTGGGGTGAAGCTGACCGGCAAGCGGGTCGGCAAGTTGAGGGCCAGGCTGTCGCGGTGGTACTCCCACGGCACGATCGCGAAGCCGGACGCGGACCAGATCGCCGCGGCCGCGCACCACGGCGGCCACGAGATCCCGCGCAGCCCCGAGACCAGCGAACTCGAGCCTGCCGACGAGGGGTCGCCCGCCCGCTGACGCCGGTGCTGCCGGGAGGGCGGGCGTCCGCACCCTCTCGGCAGCGCACCGGAGCGCCGGGTAGCCTTGACCGGTGCGTTTCCTGACCCCGAAGCCCGGCTACGACCTGACCTACGACGACGTCTTCATGGCGCCGCGCCGCTCGTCGGTGACCTCCCGGCTCGACGTCGACCTGACCTCGACCGATGGTCTCGGCCTGCCGCTGCCGATAGTGGTGGCCAACATGACGGCCATCTCCGGGCGCCGGATGGCCGAGACGGTGGCCAGGCGGGGCGCGATCGCGATCATCCCGCAGGATCTGCCACCGCAGATCGTCGCCACCACCATCGCCAGGGTGAAGGCGGCCCACCGTGTCTTCGACTCCCCGGTCACCCTGACCCCGGGGGCGACGATCGGCGAGGCGCTCACGCTGCTGCCGAAGCGGGCCCACGGCGTCGTGGTGGCGGTCGAGGACGGCGTCCCCGTCGGCACGCTGACCGCGGCTGACGCCGAAGGGCTCGACCGGTTCGCCCAGGTCCACGAGGCGATGAGCACGGAGCTGACCCTCGTCAGCCCCGACACTGATCCCACCGAGGTGTTCGACCTGCTCACCGGTCGCCGGCACAAGCTGGCGGTCGCCGTCGACGAGGCGGGCCGACTGGTCGGCGTGATGACGGTGAAGGGCGCGCTGCGCACCGCCATCTACTCCCCCGCGCTCGACGCGGCGGGCAGGCTGCAGATCGGCGCGGCGGTCGGCATCTCCGGCGATGTCGAGGCGCGCGCCGAGGCCCTGCTCGCAGCCGGCGCCGACGTGCTGGTGATGGACACCGCCCACGGCCACCAGGAGCGGATGATCGCCGCCGTCGAGCGCTGCCGCACGATCGTCGATGCTGCCGGGTCCACGGTTCCGATCGTGGCCGGGAACGTGGTGACCGCCGACGGAGTGAGCGACCTCATTGAGGCCGGGGCGGACGTGATCAAGGTCGGCGTGGGGCCGGGCGCCATGTGCACCACCCGGATGCAGACCGGCGTCGGCAGGCCCCAGTTCTCGGCGGTGCTCGACTGCGCCGAGGAGGCCCGGCAGGCGGGCAAGGCGATCTGGGCCGACGGCGGGGTGC
>JAEYUH010000265.1 GCA_023432725.1 Actinomycetes bacterium
GCCACGCCCTCGTTGGAGTTGTCGGACCGCCAGACCAGGAAGTTGGCGTACGGGTTGCCCTCCACGGCCTCGATCCCGATCGCGTCGGAGCTGTCGAGCCCGGCGGTGAGGATGAAGTTGCCGTTGATAAAGGCGACGTCGACCGCCGGGTCGTCGAGTTGCTGAACGATCACCTCCGACTGGTTCTCCAGGAAGGTGAAGCCGCGCGGGTTCTGCTCCGGCGTCAGGTTCAGCACGTTGCTGTCGTCGGTGATCCCGGTGAGCTGGCCGTTGGCCTCCAGCACCCGCAGCCCCCGGATCTGGTTCGGGGCGTCGTTGGTGATGGCGATCGTGGCCCCGTCCGGAACCTCGGCGAACGAGGCGTACCTGGACGAGAACGCCGCGTACGGCTCGATGTGGACGCCGTCGCCGTGGTCGAAGGCGTAGCCCTTCTCCTCGATCTGCGCGGTCAGGTAGGGCAGGTGCTGGAAGTAGTTGGCGTCCAGCTCACCGGAGGCCAGCGCCTCGTTCGGCAGGACGTAGTCGTCGAACTCCACGATCTCCAGCGAGATGCCGGCCGCCGGGGCCAGGTTCTCCTGCACGAACTGCAGGATCTTGGCGTGCGGGACGGGGCTGGCGCCGACCCGGACCGTGGTGACGGCGCCGGCCTCGGGCGCGGCGGCGGCTGCCGGGGCGGGGGGCGACGAGCAGGCCGCCAGCGCCATGGCGGCCACGAGCGGTGCAGCGATGGCGAGCAGGCGCTTGCTTGGGGTGCCCATGGTGGGTGCTCCTTCTTTCGGGGCCTTCGGCCCTGGTTGGCGGCCGGTGGTCACCGGCCGGACCGGACGCGGGCGCGTCCGGGAATCTGGGGGTCAGCGGTGGTCGAGGCGACGGATCAGGGCGTCGCCGGCCCACTGGGCGAGCTGGACGAGCAGCACGAGGATCACGAGAACCACCAACATCACCTCGGGCTGGAAGCGCTGGTAGCCGTAGTTGTAGGCGAGCCGGCCGAGTCCGCCGCCGCCGATCAGCCCGGCCATCGCCGAGTAGCCGATCAGCGCGACGACCGTGGTGGTGAGGCCCGCGACCAGCCCGGGCAGCGCCTCCGGCAGAAGCACCTTCCTCACCGTCTGGAACCGGGTCGAACCCATGGCGTGGGCGGCGTCCAGCTTGCCGGGGTGCACCTCGCGCAGCGCGGTCTCGACCAGCCGCGCGAAGAACGGGACGGCGGCGATGGTCAGCGAGACAGCGGCCGCGATCGGGCCGATCGAGGTGCCGACCAGCACCCGGGTGAACGGGATCAGCGTAACCATGAGAATCGCGTACGGGATCGACCGGGTGATGTTCACCACGATCCCCGAGAGCACGACGTTGAGCAGTCGGTGCTGGGCCAGCCCACCGGGCTGGGTGACGAACAGGACGACGCCGAGCGGCAGCCCGAGCACGACGGTCGCCAGCCCGGCGAGGCCGACCATCGCCAGGGTCTCGACGAAGGCGGGCCACAGGGCGGTGGTGATCGCCGGGTTCGCCAGCAGGTCCGACCACAGGTTGATCGGGCTCATCGTCCGACCTCCACCAGGGCGGCGTCGACGCCCTGGGCACGCAGGTAGCCGACCAGGTCGTCGGGAGCCAGTCCGCCAGGGACGGCCACCCGCTGGCGGCGGAAGGTGGTGCCGGCCAGCGGTTCCACGATGCCGACGACCACCGGCAGGTCGACGCCGAAGTGACGCTCGGCGGCGGTGACGGCGGAGCGGGTCGGGTTGGCGTCCAGCACCTCGACGAAGCGCGGGCCGTCCGCCGGGTCGTGGGGCGGCAGGGCGAGCAGGGCCTCGCTGAGCCGGCCGCCGAATCGTCCCACCACCTCGCGGACGGGGCCGGACTCCACGACCCGTCCCTCCTCCAGCAGGGTCACCGCGTCGCAGATCCGCTTCACCACCGCCATCTCGTGGGTGATCACCAGCACCGCGAGGCCGAGCCGTGCCTTGAGAGCGGCGATCAGGTCGAGGATCTCGTCGGTGGTGCGGGGGTCGAGCGCGCTGGTCGGCTCGTCACACAGCAGCACGTGCGGGTCGGTGGCCAGGGCGCGGGCGATCCCCACCCGCTGCCGCTGGCCACCCGAGAGCTGCGCGGGGTGGGCGTCCGCGGCGTCGCCGAGCCCGACCAGCCCGAGCAGTCCGGACGCCTTCGCGTCGCGCTCCGCCCGTCCGACCCCGGCCAGTTCGAGCGGGTAGGTGACGTTGCCGAGGATCGTGCGGGAGTCGAACAGGTTGGCGTGCTGGAAGACGACCCCGAGCCGGCGCCGGGCGGCCCGCAGGTCGGCGGCGTGCACCCGGGTCAGGTTGACGCCGTCGATCTCGACGGTGCCTGCGGACGGGCGGTCGAGCAGGGCGAGGCAGCGCATCAGCGTCGACTTGCCGGCGCCCGACTGCCCGACGATGCCGTGGACGGAGTCGGCGGGCACGGTGAGCGTGACGCCGTCCAGCGCCCGGATCTCGCGCTTTCCCTGGTGGTAGACCTTCTTCAGGTCGGTGACCGTGATCATGTGGCTCTCTCGTCTGCCGCCGGGCAGCCTGCAGGCAGCCCGGAACTACCGGTGTGGTGGATGGGGTCAGCACACCCCGGCGTCGGCAGACGCGGGTCGGGTGAGGGAGCCGCAGCCGCTCAGCGGCCGGGGAGCGTGCCGATGCTCAGCAGCAGCACATTCGCATGCACATCATCGCCGGGGCTGCGGTGAGCAGACGGGCGGAGCGGCATGCGGTGGTTGACACGAGAAGAAGGGTAGACGCCGGCGGCCCCCGTCCGCTAATCGGTCTGACCACTGAGACAGCCCACGGGAGAACCGTCCCCGGTTTCGAGGGGCGGACTCAGGCGGGCTCGATGACGTACAACGAGGAGCCGTAGTCGCCGACCAGGCGGGCAGTGGTGTCCTGGCCGTCGAAGAGCGGGTCGAGCTGGGTGAAGGCCAGCACCGAGCCGGTGCCGAGGTACTCCTGGGGACGGTCGTCCAGCGAGCGGAACCAGTCGAGCACGGTCAGCGGGACGCCGTGCCCGCTGAGCTTCACCGGCAGCGCGTGGCTGACCAGGCCGCCGAGCGACCGCAGCGACGTCCCCTGCGGCAGCGAACGCACCCGGTAGCGACGCGACGGCGCCAGCCCGGTGATCGGCAGCGGTTCCGGGGCGGATGCGGCCCGGGAGCCGACCTGGTAGTGCCCCACCACCCTCGGCTCGCCCCCCGGCTCGTGGACGCTGACCGTCACCTGGTTGTCCCGGACGGGGTCGTGCCGGCGCAGCCGCCCGAACTGCAGCAGCCGGCGATGCTG
>JAEYUH010000277.1 GCA_023432725.1 Actinomycetes bacterium
TCGGGCGAGTTGCCGACGATCACCGTGTTCTCCAGCCGCTCGTCGGTGTTGTTCACCTTGATGACGCGGAAGTCGTAGGCGCGCAGGAACGTGGCGGTGTTCTTCGCCAACCCGCCCCGGGTGCCGCCGTTCAGCACCCGCACCTGGACGAACTCGGGGGTCAGCTGGTCGCCGACGTCGATGGCGACGCACGGGGTTGCCGGACGCGGCGGACGCGGCGCCGTCGCATGCTCCCAGCCCCAGACGGCGCCGTAGCCGACGAAGGCGAGCAGCAGCAGCAGGGTCACCGGGGTCTTGAGGACCCTGACGATCTGCCTCACTGTCTGCACGCGCGCTCCCTGTGGCTGTCCAACCCGGACAAGCCTACTTGAGTTCCAGAACCCTGGCGTGCAGGGTCTGACGCTGCTGCAGCGCCGCCCGGAGCGCGCGGTGCAGGCCGTCCTCGAGGTAGAGGTCGCCCTGCCAGGACACCACATGGGCGAACAGGTCGCCGTAGAAGGTGGAGTCGTCCTCCAGCAGCTGCTCGAGATCGAGCACCCGCTTGGTGGTGACCAGCTCGTCCAGCCGCAGCTGCTGCGGCGCGATGATCGCCCACTGCTTCTGGGTATACCCGTGGTCGGGGTAGGGCCGGGTGTCGCCGACGCGCTTGAAGATCACGTCGCCAGTCTATGTCGGACGGATCCCGCTGCCGCTGCAGGCTCGGGGGGAGTGGGGGTAGCCGGCATAGACGACAACCGCGACGTCGCGAAGCGGCGGCAAGGGAGGAGTCTTGACGAGGACCGCGTCAGCGGACCGAGGAACAGACGGGGGTTGCCATCGGCTACGGGACGCGTCAGCGACCCGTACCGGCATAGACCACCGCGGTCTCGTCCGAGTCGAGCCCGAACGCGGTGTGCGCCGCCCGGACCGCCCGGTCGACGTCGTCGATCGCCACCACCACCGAGATCCGGATCTCCGAGGTGGAGATCATCTCGATGTTCACCCCGGCCTCGGCCAGCGCCCTGAAGAAGCGCGCCGTCACGCCGGGGTGCGACCGCATCCCGACCCCGATCACCGACACCTTGCCGATGGCGTCGTTGTAGACGACGTCGGCGAACCCGATCCCGGCCTGGGCGGCCCGCAGCGCGGCTATCGCCTTGCTGCCGTCGTTCTGCGGCAGGGTGAAGGAGATGTCGGTGCGCTTCTCGTGCTCGCGCGACACGTTCTGCACGATCATGTCGATGTTGATGTCGGCCTCGGCGACGGTGGTGAAGATCTGCGCCGCCTCACCGACCCGGTCGGGCACCCCGACGACTGTCACCTTCGCCTCGCTGCGGTCGTGCGCGACCCCGGAGATGAGCGGTTCCTCCATGCCAGCCTCCTGATAGTTGATGTCCCTGACCCAGGTGCCGGGGCGCTCCGAGAAGGACGACCTCACGTGCACCGGGACGTTCTCCCGCCTGGCGTACTCCACGCACCGCAGGTGGAGGATCTTCGCCCCGTTCGCCGCGAGTTCCATCATTTCGTCGTAGCTGATGGCGGCGATCTGGCGGGCGCCGGGGACGATCCGTGGATCGGCGGGGAACACCCCGGCCACGTCGGTGTAGATCTCGCAGTACTCGGCGCCGAGCGCCCCGGCCAGGGCGACCGCCGTGGTGTCGGACGCGCCGCGCCCCAGCGTGGTGACGTCCTTCGAGGTCTGCGAGACGCCCTGGAACCCGGCGACGATCACTATGTCGCCCTCCTCCAGCGCCGAGACGATCCGGCCGGGGGTGATGTCGATGATTCTGGCGTTGCCGTGGGTGCCGGTGGTGATCACCCCGGCCTGCGAGCCGGTGATCGAGCGCGCGGTGGCTCCCAGGTCGTTGATCGCCATCGCCAGCAGGGCCGCCGACATGCGTTCGCCGGCGGTCAGCAGCATGTCGAGCTCGCGGGGCCGCGGGTCGGGAGAGACCCGCATCGCGAGGTCCATCAGTTCGTCAGTGGTGTCGCCCATCGCCGAGATGACGACCACCACCTCGTTGCCCCGTGCCTGGGTGGCGACGATCCGGCGCGCCACGCGCTTGATGCTCTCGGCGTCGGCCACCGAGGATCCGCCGAACTTCTGTACCACCCGCACCTGTCGTGCCCTCCTGCCCCTGCGCCCGGATCGGCCGGGCCGGGGACAACACTAACCGTTGCCGCGGCGCGCCCGTCCGAACCACCCTGGGCGCTCACTGGGTGATCCGCCTGATCGTCCCCCGGATCACTGCCTGCCACCCTCCCCGGTCCGCCGTCCGGCGCCTACCATGGCTGGGTGAGCACAAGTTGGCAGGGACAGCAGGAGCCCGAGCCGCAGTGGAACCAGCCCCCGTTCGCCCCCGGCTACTCCGAGCCCGAGCCGCCCGGGTACGCCACCCCGCAGCAGCCCGGCTACTCCACCCCGCGGCCGTACCAGGCGACCCCGCCGCTGCCGGACGTGGTGACCGGGTCGGTCCTCGTCCCGCACGCCCAGATTCCCCCGCCGGGCGGGCTGGAGTCAGTGCTCCGCGTGTTGTCGGGCGTGCTGTGGCCGGTGGTGATCGCCATCCTGATCTTCGGCGGCGGCCGCTGGTGGTTCGGCATCATCTTCGCGATCATCGCCAGCGGCATCCTCAAGCAGGTCACCGGTGAGCTGAAGCGCCGCCGCGTCCTCGGGGCGCGGGTGGTCCCGCCGTCGCCGGGCCAGCCGGACCTGAGGTGACCGCCGCGATCCGCTGGGGGATCGCCGGCCCGGGACGGATCGCCGCGACCATGGCGGCCGAGTTCGCCACCGTCCCGGACGCCGAACTGGTCGCTGTCGGCTCCCGCTCGGCGCAGCGGGCCGACGAGTTCGCCGCCCGGTTCGCGATCCCGCAGTCCTACGGCAGCTACGACGACCTGTTCGCCTCCGATGTCGACGCGATCTACCTCGCCACCCCGCACGCCCAGCACACCGAGCTGGCACTGACGGCGATCGCTGCCGGCAAGGCGGTGCTGGTGGAGAAGGCGTTCACCACCTCGGTGGCCGACACGGTCGCGATCGTCGAGGCCGCCCGGGCCGCCGGGGTCTTCGTGATGGAGGCGATGTGGACGCGGTTCCTGCCGGCGATGGTGGAGCTGCGCCGGATGGTCTCCGACGGCGAGCTGGGGGAGGTGCGGACGATCCAGGGCGACCTGATCGCGCCGCGGGACTTCGACCCGTCCGACCGGCTGTTCAACCCCGACCTGGGCGGCGGGGCCGTGCTCGATCTCGGGGTGTACGTGCTGTCCTTCGTCCAACAGTTCCTCGGGATGCCCGACCGGGTGCAGGCGGTGGGCGGGCTGCTGCCGAACGGGGTCGACGGCGAGGCGGGCATCCTGCTCGGCTGGGACGACGGCAGGTTCGCCTCTGAGGTTGTCTCCTTCCGCGTCGGTGGGCCGGGTCGGCAGGTGGTGGCCGGAACGCGCGGCTGGGTCGAGGTGGTGCCCCGCTTCCACCGCGCCGAGACCCTGATCTGGCACCCCCGCGACGGCGAGGCGCAGGAGCGTCACTTCCCCAAGCGCGGCCTCGGCTACGGCTACGAGATCGAGCACGTCAACGAGTGCCTGCGCGGCGGGCTCACCGAGAGCCCCGTGATGCCGCTGGACGACACCCTCGCCGTCCAGCGCCTGATGGCCGAGGTCCTGCGCCAGCTCGGCCGCTGACCCCGGGGACGGTTCTTCGGCTCGGGGGGACGGTTCCACGGCTCGGGGGGACGGTCCTTCGGCTCGGGGGGACGGTTCCACGGCTCGGGGGGACGGTTCCCCGCCCGTTCTAGTCCATGATCTCCGGTTCGACGAGGATAGGACGCTGCCGGGCGGCCCGCAGGCCGTCCGCGGTGAGGACGACGAGCGCCACCCAGACCAGTCCGAAGCCGATCCACCGCGGCAGCGGCATCACCTCATGGTTCACCCACACCCCGATCGCGAACTGCAGCACCGGCGCCAGGTACTGGATCATCCCCACCATGCTCAGCGGGATCCGCCGCGCGGCGCCCGCGAAGAGCAGCAGCGGTACCGCGGTCACCACCCCGGCGCTGGCCAGCAGGACGGTGTGCAGCGTGCTGTGGGTGGTGAAGGTGCCGGTGCCGGTGGCCTGCAGCCAGACCAGGTAGCCCAGCGCGAACGGGGCCAGCCCGGCGGTCTCGATGGTCAACCCCACCAGCGGCGTCACCTTCCCGCCGACCCGGTTCTTCAGCAGCCCGTACAGCCCGAACGTGACGGCGAGCGCGAGCGCGATCCAGGGGACCTGGCCGTACCCGATTGCGATCACGAGGACGGCGGCCGTCCCGATCCCTACCGCCACCCACTGGGCCGGACGCAGCCGCTCCCGCAGCACGAGCACCGCCAGCGTCACCGTGAACAGCGGGTTGATGAAGTAGCCGAGCGCGGTGTCGACGATGTGGTCGGTGAGGACGCCCCACACGTAGACCAGCCAGTTGATGCTCACCAGGACGCCGGCCAGCAGCAGCCCCGTCCGCAGTCGGCGGTTGGCCACGACGGTGCGCAGGTCGGGCAGAGCCCGGAACACCAGCACGCCGAGCAGGCAGAACACGAACGACCACAGAATGCGGTGGCCGATGATCTCGAGCGGCCCCGCGGCGGCGATCAGCTTGAAGTAGAACGGGAAGGCACCCCACAGCCCGTACGCGGCGACAGCCAGCAGCACCCCGCGGGTGTCGAGGGCTGGGGTCTCCTCGATCGCTGGCCTGGGCTGCGCCTGCTGTGCCACGACTTCCTCCTTCGGCCGCTCGGGCCACGGAGAAGCCTAAGCCTGCCGACCGCGGCCGCCCACCCTCCGGTCAGCCACCGCGCAACCCGGTCCGAAACCCGCGAGCGAGGGAGCATTCCCCTCGGGGGCAGGCATCGAACCGGGTTATGTGGCAGACCGGTGTCCGCACAAACCGGTCCGGAGACCGCGCATGAGTGCAAATGCGCCTCATGGCGGCTCTCCGGACCGGATTCTGCAGGGGCTACACCTCGCCGTCGGCCAGCAGCTGGTCGAGCTTGGCGTAGCCGTCGTTGACTCCGACCTCCATGCCGCTGGCCAGCCAGGCGTCGCGGCCCTCGAAGGAGTCGACCAGCGACTGGGCGTGCAGCCGGGTGCGCCCGTCGCCGAGGTCCTCGAACCAGAGCGTCTCCAGCGAGACCCCTTCCGGTTGGCCCTCCCAGGTGAAGGTCTGGACGATCCGGTCGCCGGTGATGTCGTGGAAGCTGCCGAAGAACGAGTAGTCCTGTCCCTCGCTGGAGCCGCTGAAGCGCCACTTGCCGCCGCGGCCGGCCTCCCAGTACTCGATGCGGGTGGCGGTGTCGTTGGGACCCACCCACCGGACGTACAGGTCCGGATCCAGGTGAGCCCTCATCAACTGCGCCGGGCTGGCGGCGAAGTCGCGGGTGATCCGGATGACAGGGACGGTCGGGTCGGCGGTGATCTCCGCCTCTTTGGTGCGAGTCGTCATGATGCGGTGCCTTCCGTGGGGTGTTCGGTGGCGTTGAGGTCGGCGAGGACGGCGTCCAGCCGGCTGTAGCGTTCCTCGGCCTGCCGGCGGTAGCGCTCGATCCAGCCGGTCATCAGGTCGAAGACCTGCGCCTCGAGGTGAACCGGTCGGGTCTGCGCCCGCCGTGCCTTGGTGACCAGGCCGGCGTCCTCCAGCACCTTCACGTGCTTGGAGACGGCCTGGACGCTGATCGCGTACGGCTCGGCCAGTTCGCCCACCGTCGCGTCGCCCAAGGTGAGCCGGGCCACCAGGTCGCGGCGGGTCGGGTCGGAGAGGGCTGCGAAGACGCGGGAGAGCTGGTCGGTGTCCATGACCTTCCTCAACTGTTCGGTTGATAACCACGCTACGTCTCGACTGGCTCTTAGTCAACCGTTTGGTTGAGAACATCGTGCAGACCGCCCGGACGGACGGCACAATGGCGGCCATGACAACGAAGCGGACGAGACGGTGAGCCGGGGGACGCCCCTGGCCGGGGCGCGCATCCTGATCACCGGCGGCACCCGGGGGATCGGACGCCTGATGGCCCAGGAAGCGGCCAGGCGCGGCGCCGAGGTGCTCCTGTGGGCGCGCGACCCCGAGGCCGGCGAGCGGGTCCGCGCCGAACTCGGCCCGGCGGCGAGCTTCCGGGCGGTCGATGTGACCGACGAGGACGCGGTCGCTCAGGCGGTCGCGGCGGCAGGAACCGTCGACATCGTGGTGAACAACGCCGGCGTGGTCTCAGGCAAGCCGTTCACCGAGCTCACCGAGGCCGACATCCGCCGCACCTTCGAGGTGAACACGCTGGCCCAGTACCGGGTCAGCCGCGCCTTCCTGCCCGCCATGCTGGCCAGGAACCGGGGCCACCTCGTGCACGTGGCGAGCGCCGCGGGCCTGCTCGGCACCGCCCGGATGACCGACTACGCGGGCAGCAAACACGCTGTGGTCGGCTTCAACGAGGCGCTGCGCGCCGAGTTGCGGGCCCAGCGCTCCCAGGTGAAGACCCTTGTCGTGTGCCCGTTCTACATCGACACCGGAATGTTCGAAGGGGTGCGGACGCCGGTGCCGTGGCTGTTGCCGATCCTGGACGAGGCCGACGTGGCGCGCCGGGTGCTGGACGCCATTGAGCGCGGCCGGCCGCGGCTGGTGCTGCCGCCGGCGATCCACCTGCTGCCGGTCGCGCGGGTGCTTCCGGTCCGTGCCTTCGACGCGCTGGTCGACCTGCTCGGGGTCAACCAGGCGATGGACGGCTTCACCGGTCGACCCGGCCGCTGAGCCTGTGCGCTCAGCGCGGGAGCACCGTGGCCAGTCGGGCCAGGTCGTCGCGCAGCCCGCGGCGGAAGGCGAACCACAGCACGGGCTCGAGCAGCCGGGCCATGCCCTTGACCCGGACGACCAGCCGGGCCGTGACGCGGCAGCCGTTGGGCAGGGGATCGACCCGGTAGCTGCCGCCGCCGTGCCAGGGCTCGCCGTCAAGTTCCCACGCCACGAAGCGTTCCTGCGGCGAGAAGTCGGTGATCGTCCAGCGCATGGTGAGGCCGCGTCCGTTCAGCTCGACGTCGGTCGCGCCGGCCGCGCCCAGCTCAGGGCCGTCCACCCCGACATAGGCGGAGCCAACGATCGAGCTGCGCCAGGCGACCTCGTTGCGCACGTCGGACAGGAAGGCGAACACGTCGTCGGCGCTTCGATCCAGCGTGACGGTGTGCGAAGTATGCATCTGTCGTCTGCTCAGTCGAGGAACTCGATCAGCGCCCGGTTGTAGGCCTCGGGGTTCTCAAGGCTCGGGTGGGCGCCGCCCGGGATCACCGCGAGCCGGCCGTGCGGCAGCTTCTCCGCGAGCGCCTTGGCCGACGCCTGGCCGGCCGCGTCCGACTGCCCTACCACGACGAGGGTGGGCGCGGTGATCGACTCCAGCCGGGAGGAGAAGTCGGCCTCGGCCATCACCTCCAGCGCCCGCACCAGGTCGTCCTTGGTGAGGCCCGTCTGCTCCAGCCCGCGGACGGGCAGCATCCGCAGCGCTGCCTTCTGCACCCGCAACGCCAGCTTGCCGGGCAGCACCAGGGCGCCGGAGACGACCAGCCGTCCGATCCGGTCGGGGTTGTCGGCGGCCGCCTGCAGCGCGACCATCGCTCCCAGCTGGTGGGCGACGACGTGCGCCACCGCGTAGCCGGACCGGTCGAGGACGCCGATCAGCTCGGCGCTGGCGGTCTTGAGCGACAACTCGGCCCGCTTGCCCGGACGGAGGCC
>JAEYUH010000303.1 GCA_023432725.1 Actinomycetes bacterium
TGCCGCCATCAGTGTGACCACCATCCCGCGACGCGCCGACGCCCGTCAGGCCGCCGCCCTGGTCGAGGCGCTGCGGGCCGCCCACCCCGGGGTGCCGGTGGCTGTCGGCGGCAGGTTCCAGCACCTGGCGCCGCCTGACTGCCACCGGCTCGGGCACAAGATCGCCCCGGCCGCCCGCGAGGTCACCCGGCTGCTCACCGCTCCTGCCTGACCCCTGGATCGAGGGCTGGGCGAGCACTCAACCGGTGGTTCCGGCGCCCTCGTCGTCGGGCCGGCGGGCAAGGAAGGTGTGCAGGATCCCTCGCTGCCAGCCCTTCACCTCGTGGTGGGACACCTCGGTGAAGCCCGCCCGGCGCAATCGCTGCAGCACGCTCTCGGTGCTGTCGAAGTCGAGGACGCTGCGCCACAGGTAGCGGTAGAGCGGTGGAGAGCCGCCGACCAGCCGGCTCAGCGGGACCACGACGGCTCGGCAGACCACAGTCCAGCGCCACCGTGCGCCGCGCCGGCCCGCCACCGAGTACTCGTGGACGGCCAGCCACCCCCCGGGCCGCAACTGCTCCCGGATCGCGGCCAGGACCGCGTCACGCTCGGGCTCGGGCACGTTGCGCAGCAGGTAGGCGGCCAGCACCCCGTCGGCGGTCGGCAGGTCGAGCCGGCGCAGCTGTTGGGCGGTGGCGGTGTGGAACTCCACGCGAGCGGTCCACGGCTTCACCCGCGCCCTGGCCAGCATGCCCGCGGACGCGTCCACCCCGACGATCCTCGCCCGCGGCGCCACCGCCTGCAGGGCGACCGTCGAGGACCCCGATCCGCAGCCCAGGTCGAGCAGCACCTCGGGCGGCGGGCCGATCCGCTCGGCCAGCAGCCCGGCGGCGACCGTCAGGTGACGGTGGTAGCCCGGGTTGAGGCCGGTCAGCAGGTCGTAACGCCCGGCGGCACTGTCGAAGGCCCGGTCGAGTGATCCGGCCACATCCTGGTTGTCGTCCACGGTCGTCCCCCCGTCCGGCGGCGCGTCCACACTCTCACAGCGGCGGCGCGGTTGCGCAGTGGGTCTACCCTGACGACACCGCAGGCGCATATCCAGCGGACGCGCCGACCACGAAGGGGGCTGGTCAGTGGCCAACCAGCGACGGGCGATGCCGGCCGGCGAGTCCGCCGAGGGCCCGGCCGTCGAGCGGCACGGCGCCGTGTGGCGGGTGCGCTCCCTGGCGGTCGCGCGGCAGGTGCTGCGGGCGAGGGAGTCGACGACCCAGGCCGGCTTCAGCGCCGAAGCGATCCCGCGCGGCCACCTCAAGCACTACCCCATCCTGATCTCGGACGGGCCGGTCCACGACCGGCAGCGCTCCAAGGTGGCCCGCTTCCTCGCCCCCGCTGTGGTGGCGGAGCGGTACACCGGCCAACTCGAGGCCACCGCCGACCGCCTGCTCGCCGCGGCGCGGGCGGCGGGCGGGTGCGTCGTGGACGAACTGGCGCTGGAGTACACCGTCGACGTCACCTCGCAGGTGGTGGGCCTGACGGAATCCAGGGTGCGCTCGATGGCCCGACGGCTGGTGAGCTTCTTCAACCAGCCGCCGCTGGACATCACCCAGCCCGATCTCGGCAGGTCCAACCGGGAGTGGGCGATGGCGGCGGTGAACGCGCTGGTACCGATAGCGCGGTTCTACCTCGCCGACGTCCGGCCGGCGATCCGGGCCCGCCGCCGACAACGGCGCCACGACATCATCAGCCACCTGATCGACGAGGGCTACACCAACCTCGACATCCTCGTGGAATCGGTCACCTACGGCACCGCCGGCATGGTCACCACGAGGGAGTTCATAGCGATGGCGTGCTGGCACCTGCTGGACGACCAACGGCTGCGGGAGCGCTACCTGGTCGCAACGCAGCCGGAGCGGTTCGCCATCCTGAACGAGCTCATCCGCCTGGAGCCGGTGGTGGGGCACCTCTACCGCCGGGCCAGCCGGCCGGTGCCGTTGACCGACGCCGGGACCGAGTGGACGATCCCCGAGGGCGACCTGATCGACGTCTGCGTGCGGCCCGCCAACGCAGACCCGGTAGCCCTCGGCGAGAATCCCCTGCAGGTGTGCCCCGGCCGCGACCTGCCCGCCGGGGTGAACGCCGCCGGGCTCAGCTTCGGCGACGGCGCGCACCGCTGCCCCGGCCAACCCCTGGCCATCCTTGAGACCGACGTGCTGCTGACCCGGCTGCTGCGCCTCGACCCCACCCTGGCCGGCACGCCGACGATCAGTTGGGACGCCCTGATCGAGGGCTACCAGGTGCGGGGTCTGAAGTTGCGGCTGGAAACCGTCGCGGGCTGATCAGGTCAGCTGCCCTTCTTCGCCCTGGCGTTGGCCTCCACCTCGGCGATCTTCGTGAGCAGCTCGTCGGTGCGCGACTCCTCCTCGAGGGTCTCGCTGAGCAGGTCGGAGCCCTTCGGCAGGCCGAGCATCGTCGCCCACCGGCGAAGGGTGCCGTACCGGGTGATCTCGTAGTGCTCCACCGCCTGGGCGGAGGCGATCAGCGCCGCGTCGGCGGCAGGAGAGCCCTTGTACTCCACAAGGTGCTCGTCGCCCTCCTTCAGGATCCCGTCGATCGCCTCGCAACGCTTGCTGACCGGCTTGCGGTCGATCATCGTAAACACGTCCTCGAGCCGCTTGACCTGTCCCTCGGTCTCCCCGCGGTGCTGCGCGAAGGCTGCCTTGAGCTCGTCGGAGACAGCCGCCCGCTCCAGCTTGGGCAGGGACTTCAGGATGTGGCGTTCGGCGTAGTACATGTCGCGCAGGGTGTCGTAGAACAGCGACTCCAGGTTCTTCTCGGCCATGGGGGGCTCCTTTCCTCGGGGTTCGGCGTGCGGTGCTGGCTTACCCGGGACGGCTGCCGCCAACCACGCGGCGTCCTCAGTTGCTCGGGGTCTCCGCGTGCGGCGCCCCGACCGGCTTGGATTCCGGCGAGCCGCGCTGGCGCAGGAAGACGGCGAAGATGGCCATCGAGCCCACAGCCAGCAGCTCCGACTGCCAGTTCTGGAAGGTTCGGCCCCAGAAGTCGGGGCTGGCGAGGTACTGCCCCAGCGGGAGCGGGTCGAGCAGGTCACGCAGCCGCTCCTCGTTGTGGGCCACCCGTCCGGTGACAGCCTGGGCCACCCACGAGACGAGGAAGATCACCGCCATGGCGAGGCTGAGGGAGAAGGAGTACAGCCCTGTCCACCAGCCGCCCGCCTTCGCCGCAGCGGGCGAGTCGGGCCCGGCGAAGGCGCCGATCCGCTCCTTCTCGTCGTCACCGAAACCGGCCTCCTCCGGCGGCTTCGACTCCGACGAGCCGCGCTGCACGAGCCACACCGTGAGCAGGATGTAGAGCGTGAACTGCAGGTACTCCGACTGCCAGTTCTCCGCGACGTCCACTGCGAAGGACGACGACGTGACATAGCGCCACAGGTCGATCCCCGCCAGACCCGCCGTCCGGGCGGCCTCGTTGTAGCCGGCCAGGCCGACCAGAGCCTGCGCGGCGAGCACCACCACCAGCAGGCCGCCGAAGACAAGCGACAGCGAGTTGTCCCGCAGTTGCTTCATCGCGCCGCCGCCCCGATCACGAAGGCGGCGGTCAACACCACCCCGATCAACGTCAGGTAGGTGAAGAAGAGCACCCGGGCGAGCCTCATGGTTCCACCTCACAGTCGTAGGGCACAGCGGGATCGGGGTCGTCACGGACGCAGCCGGCAGCGGTCACCAGCCAGCCCTGCGGGAACCGGGCGAGGAAGACGACGTGGTCGGAGAACCTGGCGATCGCGCTCTCCCCCGCCACCTCCACCTGCGGGGGCGCACCGCCGGTGAACCGGGC
>JAEYUH010000333.1 GCA_023432725.1 Actinomycetes bacterium
GGCTTGGTAGCACCTTGTTCCGCAGACTCCTGATCGCCACCGGCGTGCTCGCCCTCGCCGTCCCGACCTACGCCTACGCCGCCCCGGGCGACGAGGATCCCACCGACCGGTTCGCGAAGGCCCCGTCCTCGGGCAAGATCGCCGCCGACCTCCGCCCGACGAACCCGAGCCGTGACGCGAAGGTCCAGGTGATGGTGGAGGTCGCGGGCGACCCGGTCGCCGTCGTCGAGGCCGAGCGTGGCGCCAAGCTGACCAAGAACGAGCGCAAGGCGGTCAGGGACAAGCTGCGCAAATCGCAGGACAAGGTAGCCAAAACCGTCACCAGCCGTGGCGGCAAGGTGCGCTCGACCATGCAGTCGGCCTACAACGGCATGCGGGTGCAGATCGCACGCTCGCAACTGGAGAAGGTCGCGGCGCTGCCCGAGGTGGTAGGCATCCACGCCGTCCCGCTGTACAGCCTCGACAACTCGGTCTCGGTGCCCTACCTGGGCGTTCCCCAGGTCTGGCAGGACACCGGCTACACCGGTGAGGGCATCAAGGTCGCCATCATCGACACCGGCATCGACTACACCCACGCCAACTTCGGCGGCCCCGGCACCGTCGAGGCCTACCAGGCCGCGCGTGCGGCAGAGGCGTCGCCCGCCGATCCGGCGCTGTTCGGCCCCGCCGCCCCCAGGGTGAAGGGCGGCTGGGACTTCGTCGGCGACTCCTACGACGCCGACCCCGACAGCGACACCTACCAGCCCGTCCCCCATCCCGACCCCAACCCGCTGGACTGCGACGGCCACGGTAGCCACGTCGCGGGTACCACGGGCGGCAGCGGCGTGCTGTCCGACGGGACCACCTACCCAGGCCCCTACGACGCCTCCACCCCTGCCCGTGACTACCGGATCGGGCCCGGTGTCGCCCCGCAGGTCGACCTCTACGCGCTGCGGGTCTTCGGCTGCAACGGCAGCACCGACGTCACCACCGAGGCCATCGACTGGGCGGTCGCCAACGACATGGACGTGATCAACATGTCCCTCGGCTCGCCGTTCGGCCGGGCCGATGATCCCTCGTCGGTGGCGGCCAGCAACGCCGTCGGCGCCGGTGTCGTGGTCATCACCTCGGCCGGAAACTCGGGCGGAAACCCGTACCTCACCGGCGCCCCCGGAGCCGGTGAGGGTGTCATCGCGGTCGCCGCGGTGGACTCCATCCCGACCTTCCCCGGTGCGACGCTGACCTTCAGCAACGGCACCTCGCTGGCGGCGATCAACGCCAACGGCGCCGTGCTGCCGTCCGGCCCCTTCAGCGTCGTCGTCCTCGAGGACATCGCGGCCACAAACGACGAGGACGAGTCGCTGGGGTGCTCGGTCGATGCCTACCGCAAGAACGGCATCACCGCCGGCGGCAACCAGTTGGCGGCGGCGACCCGCGGCGACTGTGCCCGGGTGGCCAAGGCGATCTACGGCCAGCAGGCCGGCGCCGCGGCGGTGCTTCAGATCAACACCGACGACAGCTACCCGCCGTTCGAGGGCACCATCACCAGCAACCCCGACACCGGCGACCCGTACGAGGTGACGATCCCCTTCCTCGGGGTGCGCCAGAAGGACGGACCGGTGGTCGCGGCGGCCGAGGGCGGCAGCGTGAGCATCGCCGACAAGGCCCTGGCCAACCCCGGCTACCGCGGGTACGGCTCGTTCAGCTCCGGTGGCCCGCGCAACGGCGACTCGGGGATCAGCCCGAACGTCGCGGCACCGGGGGTGTCGATAGTCTCCACCGGGGTCGGCACCGGGAACGATACGGCGACGATGTCGGGCACCTCGATGGCGGCCCCGCACGTGGCCGGGGTCGCGGCGTTGGTAGTCCAGGCGCACCCGACGTGGAACGCTGCCGAGGTCGCCTCGGCGATCGTCACCACCGCGGATCCGGACAAGGTCGCCGGACAGAGCCTGGTGCGCGGTGGCGTCGGCCTGGTCGATACCGCGCAGGCGGTGGCGACGCAGGTGGTGGTGGCCGGTGACCCGTACCTGACCAGCAAGGGCTGGTACCGCGAGGCCGCGTTGTCCTTCGGGTTCGCCGAGCCCAGCGGCTTCTATCGGAAGTCGAAGACGCTCGTCATCGCGAACAAGGGTAAGACCCCGGTCACCTACCGGTTGTCCTCGACCCCGGACGCGGCCTCCCTGCCCGGCAGGATCAGCCTCAGCCCGAGCGTCGTCACCGTGAAGCCCGGCAAGACCGCCCGGGTGAAGGTCACCCTGACGGCCCACGCCAGCCAGCTGGGCGTGTCCTCGGCCAACGACCAGTTCGCGTTCCACCAGGTCTCCGGCCAGATCGTGCTCACCGCCGGTGACCAGGTGCAACAGGTGCCGTACCTTCTGGTGCCGAGGGCCCAGGCGAAGGTCACCGACCTCAACCGCGGCTGGTTCCCGCTCACGACCAAGGTCACGCCCACCCCGAGCGCGACACCGTCCCCGACCCCGAGCGTCTCCGCGGGCGCGGAGCCGGGCACCTCGACCCCGGGCGCTGAGCCCCAGGCGACCACGGCGGCCGAGCCCGACCATGGCCGGCCAGGGGGGAAGAAGGGTCCGGGCAAGCCGACCCCGAAGCCGCCCGAGCCGCCGAAGCCGACCCCGATCGTGGTTCCGGCCACCTCTGCGACCATCAAGCTGGCCAACCGCGGAGCCGTCGACGCCGGCGCCGACTTCTACACCTGGGGCCTGAAGGATCGCAGGGACGTGCCGCGGCACACCGCGGGCGGCGGGTTCGACCTGCGCGCAGCCGGCGTGCAGTCCTTCCCGATCAGCGCGGACGACGCACTGGTCGTGTTCGCGGTCAACACCCACGACCGCTGGTCGAACGCGGCGATCAACGAGTTCGACGTTGAGGTGGACGTCGACCGGGACGGCACGCCGGACTGGATCGTCTTCAGCTTCGACTCCGGCGCCGTCCGGGTGGGCGGCTTCAACGGGCTGACTGAGGTCTTCCTGCAGGAGCTCGACCAGAACGGCAAGCCGATCCGGGGCAGGCTGTTCGCGGCCGGCTTCCTGGCCACGGCACCCACCGACAGCAGCACCCTGCTGTTGCCGGTCCAGGCCCTCGACCTCGGGATCACGACGACCTCGGGCGGCTTCACCTACACGGTGAAGAGCTACTCACTGGAGGGCCCGGGCAGTGACGGGTTCCACGGGACGGCCAGCTACGACCCGTGGGCGAAGGCGATCGAGGACGGGCAGTTCGCCGAGTTGCCGGCCACCAGGAAGAAGGACCCCGTAACGGTCACCGCGGCGATCGACCCGCAGCTGTGGGCCGAACAGCGTCCGCTGGGCCTGATGGCGGTCGTGCTCGACAACAAGTCGGGCTCCCGCGAGGCGCTGCTGATCGCGGGCAAGTAGCAGGTGGACGCGGTGCCCCGTCGCTTCGGCGGCGGGGCACCGTCGCGTTCAGCGCTGGCAGAGCTTGAGCTGGCCCGCGCCGCCCAGCCGGTAGTCGTAGCGTTCGCCGCCGGCCTCGACCACCACCCGCATGCCGTCCACCAGGGCCTGGGTGTACATCACCCCGGGTGAGGGGCAGCCCAGCGAGGAGTCCGGCCAGGTCATGGCCTCGGCCGACACCACAGTCGGGGTGGCGCTCACGCCGCGGGCGGCGAGGTCGGCGAGGATGGCCTGCCAGTGCCGGTCGGGGACGGTGGCAGGGCTGCCGCTCGGCAGTGGCGGCATGGTCTGCAGCGGCGGCTTTCCGGACGGCCAGCCGGACGGGGTCGGCCCGGCGCTCGGAGTGGCCGGACCGGGGTCGCCGGGGGAGGGTGCCATGGGGACTCCTGACGTGGTGCAGCCGACGATCAGCAGGACGCCGGCGAGCAGCATGCCGGGGAGTGCCGTCCCAACCCTGCGAGTCGCCATCCCGCCTCCTGCCTAGGTGTCGCTCCAAGGGTACGTCGCGCGCAATGCTGCGCGGTGGTGGGGCGCTACTGGGAGACGAAGGCGCGCAGCCCGTCGACCAGCCGGGTGGCGTCGTCGGAGTTGGTGTAGGGGGCCAGGCCGATCCGCAGCCCTGCGGTGTCCGTCAGGCCGAGCCGCTGCCACGGCTCGTGGGCGTAGAACGACCCGGCCGGGCACAGCACGCCCAGGTGGACCAGGAACGAGTACGCCGCAGCCATCTGCCGTCCCTCGATGGTCAGCAGCAGGGTCGGGGTGCGGTCGGCGGCCCTGGAGTGGCAGGTGACCCCCGGCAGCCTGAGCACCTCCTGCTCGATCCAGTCGCGCAGCCGGGTCTCGTGCTCGTGGATGCTCGCGAAGGAGTGCTCAAGGTGTTCGCGGCGGGTGGCGCCGGGGCCGGGATCGATGCCGGCGAGGAAGTCGACGGCGGCGGTCGCTCCCGCCAGCACCTCGTAGGGCAGGGTGCCGTACTCGAAACGCTCCGGCACGGTGTCGGGAGAAGGGACGAGCTTGTCCGGCCGCAGTCCGTCCAGCAGCGAAGGGTCGGCGGCCAGCACGGCGCAGTGCGGGCCGAGGAATTTGTACGGCGAGCAGACCACGACGTCTGCGCGCAGGGCGCTGAGGTCGACCAGCCGGTGGGCCGCGTAGTGCACCGCGTCGACCCACACCGTGGCGCCGGCGCGATGGGCGGCGCTGGCCAGCTGGGCCACCGGAACGACGGTCCCGAGCAGGTTGGACGCCGCTGTGACGGCGACCAGCCGGGTGCGGTCGTTGAGCAGCGCCAGCCCGCCCGCCACGTCGAGTTCCCCGGTCTGCGGGTCGAAGTCGATCCACCGGATCGAGGCCCCCGTCCGCTTGGCGGCCTGCACCCAGGGCCGGACGTTGGCATCGTGCTCGAGCCGGGTCACCACCACCTCGTCACCCGGACCCCACCCCGCCGACAGGTGGTGGGAGAAGTCGTAGGTCAACTGGGTGGCGGAGCGGCCGAACACGATCCCTGCCGGGTCGGCGTTGAGCAGCGCCGCATAGGCCTTGCGGAAGCGCAGCACCGTGGCCTCGGCATTCGCCTCGGGCCGGCTCAGCCGGCCGCGGTAGGACAGCGGCCCCGTGAGGGTGCGGGCGATCGCCTCGCCCACCGCCCGCGGGGTCTGGGTGCCCGAGGCCGAGTCGAAGTGCGCGATCCCCGAAGCCAGCGAGGGGAAGGCGGCGCGCAGCGCCGCGACGTCGTAGCTCATCGGCGTTCCGGGGTGCGCTCGCGCGGCACCACGCGGGATCCGGTGGCAGCCGCGTCCGGGTTCCAGTCGGAGTCGGGGACAGTGGTCACGCGGTGAGCCTAAGGCCTGGCGCGTCGGCGGGTCACCGCTGGACCGATTCCCCCGCTCCCCACCAACTCCTGCCACCTGGAGGCCCTGGCTGCCAGATCCGTCGGTCAGGCGGCCCGGCTGGCAGAAGCTGGACGCGGGGCCGCCCGCGGCGAGCATCATCGACACCTGGCCCCGGTGGCGACAGGATGGGGCCCAGGCACTCGCCCCGAGCCATGAGGACGCCGATGAGCACCGTCGAACCGACCCGCCTGATCGCACTGGAGGAACCCGAGGGGGCCGACCGAACGGCTGACCGTCAGGTGGTGCTCCGGCTGGTGGCCGGCAGCGCGTTGATGCTGTTCCTCGAGCTGGCGCTGATCCGCTGGCTCGGGTCGAACATCGTCCACCTGTCCTATTTCACCAACTTCGTGCTGCTCGGCTCGTTCCTCGGCATCGGGCTGGGCTTCCTGATCTCGCGCCGCAACTGGAGCGTGCTGCCGTGGACGCCCGTCGTCCTGGCCGCGCTGGTGGTGGGGGTCTTCCTGTTCCCGGTCACCGTCGACCGCACCGGCAGCGGCATCATCTACTTCACCTCGCTGTCGACGACCGGCCCACCGGTCTGGCTGGTCCTCCCGGTTGTCTTCCTGCTCACCGCCTCGATCCTCGCCGGCCCTGCCGAAGTGGTCGGACGGTGCTTCGCCCGGCTCCGTCCGCTCACCGCCTACCGCTGGGACCTGGTCGGATCCCTGGTCGGTATCACCGGCTTCACCGTGCTCTCCTTCCTGCAGGCGCCGTCGGTGGTGTGGGGGACGGTCGTCGCGATCCTGTTCACCGTCCTGATCGGCGGCTGGCAGCGGATCCTCGCCGCCGTGAGCGGCCTGGCGATCGTCGGCGTCCTGCTGGCGGAGACGCTGACCCCCGGGGTGTCGTGGTCTCCCTACTACAAGGTGACCACCGAGGACGTCGGCAACGGCATGGCGCTGATCAGCGTCAACGGCGTCCCCCACCAGCTGATGGCGCCCGCGCAGTGGAAGCTCGACGAGGGCGAGGACATCTACGCCGTGCCCTACCAGCGTCGCAGCGGCGACCTCGGCTCGGTGCTCATCGTGGGCGCGGGTTCGGGCTCCGACGTCGCCATCGCGCTGGCCGAGGGCGCCGAGCACGTGGATGCGGTCGACATCGACCCGCGGATCCTGCAGATCGGTGCCGAACGCAACCCGGACCGGGCCTATGACGACCCGCGGGTCGAGGTGCACGTCAACGACGGGCGCGCCTTCCTGCAGTCCACCGACCGTACCTACGACCTGATCCTGTTCGCGCTGCCCGACTCGCTGGCCCTGGTCAACGGTGCCTCGCAGATCCGGCTGGAGTCGTTCCTGTTCACGCAGGAGGCCCTCACCGCCGCCCGTGAGCACCTCAACCCCGGCGGCGCCTTCGCGATGTACAACTACTACCGCGAGCAGTGGCTGATCGACAGGCTGGCGGGGACGGCCGAGGCCGCCTTCGGCCACGCGCCCTGCGTCGACCTGTTCGGCGGTGCGCAGGCGGTGGTGACCGTCGCGGTGGACCCCGCGAACCAGCGCTGCGCCGAGACCTTCTCGCCGGCCGCCGAGGTGGTGGCCCCCGCCACCGACGACGCCCCGTTCCTGTACTACGCCGGCGGCGGCATCCCCGCCATCTACCTGTGGACGCTGGGCGGCATCCTGCTGATCTCGCTGCTCGCCGTCCGCGCCCTCGGCGGGCCGTTCCGGACTATGCGTCCCTACGCCGACCTGTTCTTCATGGGCGCTGCCTTCCTGCTGCTGGAGACCAAGAACATCGCAACCTTCGCCCTGCTCTTCGGCACCACCTGGCTGGTCAACGCGCTGGTCTTCGGCGGCGTCCTCGTCGTGGTGCTGGCGGCCGTCGAGACCACCCGCAGGGTGCGGACGCCGCCGTTGCCCGTGGTCTGGGGGTTGATCGCAGCCTCCCTCGCCGTGGCCTACGCCGTGCAGCCGGAGTGGTTGCTGCCGCTGCCGTTCTGGCCGCGGCTGGTCGCGGCGACCCTGCTGGCCTTCGTCCCGATCTTCCTGGCGAATGTGGCCTTCGCGAAGCGGTTCGCCGCCTCGGACGAC
>JAEYUH010000020.1 GCA_023432725.1 Actinomycetes bacterium
GGACGCGAACAGCTTCGCGGTGGAACGGGCAGGGTTGGTGTAGGCGCGGGAGCCGGTCATCCCACCGTTCACCGTCAGGGACATGATCCGGGGCGTGTAGGACGCCCAGGACTGCTTCCAGGCCGACGAGTAGCTGCTACCGCTGAACAGCGGGGCGGAGTAGGTGAGCGTCACCTTCTTCACCTTCGCCTTCTTCAGCGCCGCCGCGGTCCGGCTCGCCAGGTCGGCAAGGTTCGCCTGCTTGGCGGGGACCGTCGATCGAGAGCTCACCAGATAGGGGTCTCCACTGGCGACGAGCGTGAGCTTGCCCTGCTTCGCGCTGACGACCTTGGTGGTGAAGGTGTGGTCGGCGCCGAGGACCTCGAGCGCCGCCATCGCGGTGAGGATCTTGGTGGTGGACGCGGGCACCATCAAGGCGTCGCTCGCGGTGACCTCCGTGCCCTCGGCGGTGTAGACGGCCCAGGCGGTCGAATCGAGGGAGGACCGTGAGACGGCGGCCAGTTTGGTGGCGACCAGCGGGCCTTCGACCGCTGCCGGAACCGCGAGAGGGGCGCGGGGCACGGCCAGCGGCGCAACCGGTACGGCGTGGGCCGTCGGGACGAAGGAGCCACCCAGCAGGCCGAGCGCGAGCAGCGCGCCGGCCAGTCGTCGTCGAAGCTGCATGGCAGTCACGGTAACCCGCCGGGGTGGCCCCGGGCATCCCGGCGCAGCCCGGGGCTCAAGCCGGGGTTGAGGCCCTGACGACGGGAATCACTGAGTCGAGGGATTGTCGCGGGCGGCGGCCAGCCGTCCCTGGACGTCCTTGCGGGCGTTGTGCTCGGCGACGAAGGACAGGAACGGAATGGTCCCCGCCAGGGCGATCAGCAGCAGCCTGCCCCACGGCCAGTGCACCCGGCGACCGAGGTCGTAGGCGGTGATGATGAGCACCATGTAGAGGTAGCCGTGCGGCACCCCCGTCCAGGTCACCACGGTGCCGTTGTCGGCGAAGTACTTCAGCGGCACCCCGACGAGCACCAGGACCACCAGCAGGACGCCCACCAGGTAGGCCATCACCCGGTACCGCAGCAGCGCGGACCGGATCGCCGGTACCTGCTCGGGTGCGATCTGCGGCACGGGGGCTGTCTGCTGGCTCAACTGGACTCCTGCCTGGTGTGGTCGAACGGCGGGCCGGGGTCGTCGACCACCGGGTCGTCGATGGTCCCCAAGGTACCGTGCCGGCCGATCGCCCTGACGAACCTGCCGGCCATGAAGAGGGCGAAGGCCGCGAACACCCACCACTGCAGGGCGTAGCCGTAGTTCTGCCAGGACCCCTCGCCGGTGGGAAGCTCGGGGACGGCGGGTGCCAGGCCCTGGTCACGCGCGCCCGCTTCGTTCAGGGTGACGAACCCCGGCAGCAGGTGCTGCGGCCACTGCTGGGCGAGGGCGGGCAGCCGGACCGAGCCGTTCGGGGTGTCGGTACCGGGCTCCGACGGCAGGAAGATCCCGACCGTGGCCACCGGTCCCGCCGGCGGTGCCGGAGCCGTGCCGGACGCCGGAGCCAGCCCGCGCACCACGGGAAGCACCCGGCCGTCGGCGATCTGGAGCGCGGTGAGGATGCGGCTGGTGCCGTCCTCACCGGTGATCAGGACCTCCTGGCCGGGCAGGTACTCACCGACCACCTCCACCTGCCGGCCGTAGACGTCGCCCACGGTCCCGTCCGGGTTGACGTTCTCCAGCAGCGCCACCGGGGCGAGGGCGGCCCTGGCCCGGGCCGAGCTGTTCTCCTTCGCTTCGAAGACCTGCATCTGCCACAGCCCGAGCCACAGCATGGTGATGGCGATCGCCACGCCGACGGCGCCGACCAGCCCCTGCTTGACCCGGGTAGGCACCGCGTCAGCCGGCGTGGCGGGCCCAGGCGTTGTCGACCAGCTGGGCGCAGAGCAGTCCGAAGCTCCAGCCCTTGGCCTCCACCGCGAGCGGGACCAGCGAGGTCTCGGTCATGCCGGGGGCCGAGTTCGACTCGATGAAGACCGGCATGCCGTCGGAGCCGACGATGATGTCGGACCGGGAGAGGTCACGCAGCCCGAACACGCGGTGCGCGGCGATCGCCAGGTCGGCACAGGCCGCCGCCACCTCGTCGCTCACGGTCGCCGGGGCGATGAACCGGGTCTGCCCTGCGGTGTAGCGCGCGGTGTAGTCGTAGATCCCCGACTCGGGACGGATCTCCACCGCAGGCAGCGCGATCGGCTCCCCGTCGAGCTCGACGACGGTGACGGCGATCTCGGTGCCCTCGATGTACTCCTGGATGACGGCCAGGTCTCCGTAGGAGTAGGCGGCCACCATCGCCGCCGGCAACTCCGACTGGCTGGTCACCTTCGTGCACCCCAACGCGGACCCGCTGCGGGCGGGCTTCACCATCATCGGGAAGCCGATCCGCTCGGCCAGGGCCCGGACCAGGTGGCCGGCGCCGAGTTCGCGGAACATGTCGTGGGGCAGAGCCACGGTCTGCGGGGTGCGCAGCCCGGCCTGCTCGGCCAGCGGCCCGCCGACCGCCTTGTTGAACGACCGGCGGCAGGCGGCGGGGGAGGAGCCGACGTACGGCACGTCCAGCAGGCTGAGAACCTGTTGCAGGCCGCCGTCCTCGCCGACCCCGCCGTGCAGCAGCGGGAAGACCACCGGGTCGACGAGTCCGCCCAGCAGGTCGATCAGGTCGGACGTGACGTCGGCCTCGACCACCTCGCGTCCCTGGTCGCGCAGCGCCTGGGCGACGCGGCGACCGGACCGCAGCGAGACCTCGCGTTCGTGGGAGAGCCCGCCGGCGAGCACGACGATCGGGCCGTGGGATGTGAGCTGTGACATGTGCCTTTGCCTAACTGATGTCGGGGGCCGGACCTGAGGTCTGGTCGAGGTAGCGGTGGGTTCCGGACTCGGCTGACAGCCCGAACGTTCTGATCATGTCGAGCTCGCCCTCGATGACCTCGCCAAGGCGGCGGGTGCCTTCGAGGATGCGCTCCGGGGTGGGGAAGCAGAAGGACAGCCTCATGTTGCGGCTGCCGAGCCCGTCGGCGTAGAACGCCGTGCCGGGCACGTAGGCCACCCTGGCCGAGACGGCGCGGGGCAGCATCGCCTGGGCGTCGAGGCCCTCGGGCAGGGTCACCCAGACGAAGAAGCCGCCCTCGGGGTGGGTCCAGGTGGTGCCCTCGGGCATGTGCTCGCGCAGGCCTGCGAACATGGCGTCGCGACGCTCGCGGTACATGGCCCGGTACGCCTCGATCTGGCCGCGCCAGTCGAACTGGTCGAGGTAGGCGGTGATCACGTACTGGGAGAACACCGGCGGCGCCAGCGTCGCGGCCTCCTGGGTGAGGACCAGCTTCTCGCGGACGGCGTGCGGCGCCAGCGCCCAACCCACCCGGAAGCCGGGGGCGAAGGTCTTGGAGAACGAGCCGAGGTAGACGACGTTGTCGGCGTCCATCGAGCGGATCGCGGGCAGCGGCTCGTCCTTGAGGGTGAGCAGCCCGTAGGGGTTGTCCTCGACGATCAGCAGGTTGTGCTGCCTGCCCAGCTCGGCGAGGCGCTGCCTGCGCTCGAGCGTCTGGGTGACGCCGGTCGGGTTCTGGAAGTTGGGAATGGTGTAGAGGAACTTCACCTTCTTGCCGGCCGCCCGCAGCGTGACGATGGCGTGCACCAGCGCGTCGGGGTCGATGCCGTGCTCGTCCATCGCGACGTGAACCACCTCGCACTGGTAGGCGTGGAAGGTGCCCAGGGCCCCGACATAGGACGGCGCCTCCGCCAGCACAACATCGCCCGGGTCGCAGAACACGCGGGTGACAAGGTCCAACGCCTGCTGGGAGCCGCAGCTCACGACGATGTCGTCAGCGTGGGCAGCGATCGCCTCCTCGGCCATCACCTCGACGATCTTCTCGCGCATGAACTGCTCGCCCTGGCCCGAGCCGTACTGCATGGCCTGGGTGCCGTGCTCGCGGATCAGCCGTGACACTGCTTCCCCCAGCGCCTCGCGGGGCAGGTCGGCGATATTGGGCATCCCGCCGGCGAGGGAGACGACTTCCGGCCGATTGGCGACGGCGAACAGGGCGCGCACGGCTGAGACGGTCAGCCCGTGGGTCCGTTCGGCGTACGCATCGACATAGGTGTCCAGGCGGGTGTCCCGCCGGGACGGTTCAGGAAGGCTCACCCGACCAGACTGCCGCACCTGCGGCCTAGGATGAAAACCGATCCCACCAGAGGAGCCAGATGAGCAGCCTGTCATGGGTAGGTCGCGGTGACCTGGCCGGCCTGTCCTGCCCGTACTGCGGTCGCCGGATCAGTCCTGACGACGAGGGGATGGTCGCCGCCGAGCAGGCCTGGGGTTTCGTCGGTGCCAGCCTCTCCCTGCACGGTGAGCGCACCGGGCTGCTGCTGCTCGCCCCGGTGCCCGAGGCCGGCGACGCGCTGCTCACCTGCTTGTGGGTGGCGCCTGGCCGTACGGGACGGGGGCGGGGCCGCCGCCTGGTGCAGGCCGCCGCCGCGGGCCTGCTGTCCCGCGACGTCGGAGCGATCGTGGCGCGCGGCAGCCGGGTGAAGAAGGACTGCGGGACGCCGCCGGCCGACTTCCTGCGCGCGGTCGGCTTCAGCAAGGGCCTGGACGAGCGGCTCTACCGGCTCGACCTCGACACCACCGTCACCGAGCGCTCGGGGCTGCGGGCGCTGCTGGCGCGGCTGGTGGGCGCGTGGCGTCCGCTCGGTCCAGAACCTGTGGGACGGGTGTCGCGGGAGGGCTGATCAGCCCAGGAAGGCGCGGTCGGTCAGGATGATCGGCCCGTCGGCGGTGATCGCGATGGTGTGCTCGGAGTGGGCGCCGCGCGACCCGTCCGCGCTGCGCAGCGTCCAGCCGTCGGCGTCGGTGATGATCTTGTCGGTGCCGGCGAGGAACCACGGCTCGACGGCGATCACCAGGCCTTCCCGCAGCGGGAACCCACGGCCCGGACGGCCGTCGTTGGGGACGTGCGGGTCGCCGTGCATGGTGCGGCCCACCCCGTGCCCTCCGAACTGGGTGTTGACCAGGTAGCCGCCCGCGCGGGCCACCTCGCCGATCGCCGCGGCGATGTCGCCGGTCTTGTTGCCGAGGGTGGCGGTGGCGATCGCGGCGTCCAGAGCCCGCTCGGTGGTCTCGATCAGCGCCAGGTCGGCCTCGCGCGGGGTTCCGACGACGAACGAGATCGCCGAATCGGCCACCCAGCCGTCGAGGGAGACGGCGAAATCGAGCGAGATCAGGTCGCCGTCCCGCAGCACGTAGTCGTGGGGCAGGCCGTGCAGGACGGCGTCGTTGACCGAGGTGCAGATCACCTTGCCGAACGGGCCGGAGCCGAACGAGGGGTGGTAGTCGATGTAGCAGGACTCCGCCCCTGCCGCACGGATCATTTCGTGCGCGCGCGCGTCGATGGCGAGCAGGTTGGTGCCTACCGTGACCTCGTCACGCAAGGTGGCGAGCACGCTCGCGACGAACCGCCCGGCGGGCTTCATGGCCTCCAGTTCGGCGGGAGTGCGCAGCTCGATCATGGCGAGGGCGGCGTGGGCTGCGGACGGTTCGGGGTGCTCAGAGGTACTCCTCGAGGGCCCGCACCAGGGTGGCCTTGGTCTTGCCGCCCTGGAACTGCTTGACCACGTCGCCGCCGACGAAGACCTGGATCGTCGGCAGGCCGAGGATGCCGTACTTGATGGTGGTGTCGGTGTTGAGGTCGGCGTTCAGCTTGACGAAGGAGATCTTGTCGCCGTACTCGACGGCGAGCTCCTCGATGATCGGTGAGAGCTGCTTGCACGGCGCGCACCACTCCGCCCAGTAGTCGACTACGACCGGCTTGGACGAGTTCAGCACCTCGTCGGTGAAGGTGGCGTCGGTGACTTCGGCGACAGCGGCCATGGGGGCTCCTCGGGTGCGGGACGGGTGGTGGACTTGTGGATGCGGCTCCGGCCGCCGGACCAGCCTAAGGGTTCAGGCCGACACCGCATCGGCCAGCGCGGCGCCGGAATCGGCGAGCGCTGCCAGGTAGCGCTCGGCGTCCAGAGCGGCCGCGCAACCGGTGCCCGCTGCCGTGATCGCCTGCCGGTAGCTGTGGTCGACCAGGTCGCCTGCGGCGAACACCCCCGGCACGTTCGTGCGGGTGGTCGGAGCGTCGACCATGACGTAACCGGCCGCGTCCACCTCGACCTGACCACGCACCAGCTCCGAGCGCGGGTCGTGCCCGATCGCCACGAAGAGGCCCTGGACGGGCAGCTCGCGCGTCGCACCGGTGACCGTGTCGGTCAGGGTGAGCGAGGACACCGACGACTCGCCGTTGATCCCCGTCACCGTCGAGTTCCACGCGAAGCTGAGCTTCGGGTCGGCCTCGGCCCTGGCGATCATGATCTTGGACGCGCGCAACTCGTCGCGCCGGTGGATGACGGTGACCGAGCGGGCGAACCGGGTGAGGAAGGTGGCCTCCTCCAGCGCCGAGTCACCCCCGCCCACCACGGCGATGTCCTTGTCGCGGAAGAAGAAGCCGTCGCAGGTGGCGCACCACGACACCCCACGGCCCGACAGCCGGTCCTCGTCCGGCAGGCCGAGACGGCGGTAGCCCGACCCCATGGCGAGGATCACCGCGCGCGCCCTGTGGACGGTGCCGTCGGAGTCGGTGACCGATTTCACGGGCCCGGTGAGGTCGACCGCGGTGACGTCGTCGGTGATGATCTCCGCGCCGAACCGGGCGGCCTGGGCCCGCATCGCAATCATCAGGTCGGGGCCCATGATCCCCTCGGCGAAGCCGGGGAAGTTCTCCACCTCGGTGGTGTTCATCAACGCGCCGCCGGCGGTGAGCGCACCCTCGAACAACAGCGGCTTCAGGTTCGCACGCGCGGTGTAGACGCCCGCGGTGTAGCCGGCCGGGCCGGAGCCGATGATGATGACGTCACGAATCTCAGACATGGTTCCTCAGCGCTGTTCTCGGGGTGCCCACTCTACCGGC
>JAEYUH010000140.1 GCA_023432725.1 Actinomycetes bacterium
GTCCAGACGCCATCCTTCTTCACGGTGCCGCCGCCCGCGCTCAGCAACAGCGGGTCGTGCGGGGCGTAGCCGGGACGGGCGGGGGCCGGTGGCACCGCAGGCAGCGCCGGGCCGGCGCCCACCACGGCGGGCAGGGCGAGTTCGCCACCCGGTGGCGCAGGATCGCCCGGGGACGGCAGTTCAGGTCCCGGTGGCGCCCCGGCCGGCTGCGGCGGGTAGGTCTGCCAGCGGTCCTCGGGCGGCTGTGACATGCGGCAAGCCTAGGGGAACCCGGTCCGCCCGCACCGCCTGCCGGGTGGCCGGGACGGGACGACGCAAGCCCCCGCCCGCGGTGGATCCGCACCGCAGGAGGGGGCTTGCACACACCTGTCGCAGCGTGGGCGGCAGGAGCTCGGGTCCCGGCGTCGGGACGGGTGCGGGCCGTCAGCGGGCAGCAGTGCCTTCGACGTAGTCGTCGTCGTGGGACTTCACCCACGCCATCAGGCCGCGGAGCTTGCGTCCGGTCTCCTCGATCGGGTGCTGCTCGGCAGCCGCCCGGAACGCCTTGAACTCCGGGGCGCCGGCGTCCTGGTCGTCGATGAAGCGCTGGGCGAAGGCGCCCGACTGGATGTCGGCCAGCACGTCCTTCATGCGCGCCTTGACCGAGGCGTCGATCACCCGGGGGCCGGAGACGTAGTCGCCGAACTCGGCGGTGTCGGAGACCGACCAGCGCTGCTTGGCGATGCCGCCCTCGTACATCAGGTCGACGATCAGCTTCAGCTCGTGGAGGCACTCGAAGTAGGCGACCTCCGGCTGGTACCCGGCCTCGGTCAGCACCTCGAAGCCTGCCTGCACCAGGGCGGAGGTGCCGCCGCACAGGACAGCCTGCTCGCCGAACAGGTCGGTCTCGGTCTCCTCGGTGAAGGTGGTCTTGATGCCGCCGGCCCGCAGCCCGCCGATCGCCTTGGCGTAGCTGAGCGCGAGATCCCAGGCCTTGCCCGACTCGTCCTTCTCGACCGCGACGATGACCGGGACGCCGCGGCCCTCGGTGTACTCCCTGCGCACCAGGTGGCCCGGGCCCTTCGGGGCCACCATGCAGACGTCGACGCCTGCCGGCGGCTGGATGTAGCCGAACCGGATGTTGAAGCCGTGGGCGAAGAAGAGGGCGTCACCGGGGACGAGGTTGGGAGCGATGTCCTGGGCGTAGATGTGGCGCTGGAACTGGTCGGGGGCCAGCAGCATCACCAGGTCAGCCTCCTCGACAGCCTGGGCGACCGGGACCACCCGCAGGCCCTCCGCCTCGGCCTTGGCCCAGCTCTTCGACCCCTCCCTGAGCCCCACCCTGACGTCGACCCCCGAGTCGCGCAGCGACAGCGCGTGGGCGTGGCCCTGGCTGCCGTAGCCGATCACGGCGACATTGCGGCCCTGGATGACCGCCAGGTCGGCGTCGCCGTCGTAGAACATCTCTGCCATGTCTCTCAATCCTCTTCGTTGCGTTCAGTTGGTGGGGTGAAAACGGGGTCGTGGCCTGTCGATCTTCGCACGCTCGGTGAGCGAGCGGCTGCCGCGACCGAGAGCGACCAGTCCGGACTGGACGAGCTCGCGCACCCCATAGGGGTGGAGCATCTCCAGCAGGGCGTCGAGCTTGTCGGGCGATCCGGTGGCCTCGATGGTCATCGAGTCCTGGTGCACGTCGACGGTCTTGCCCCGGAAGAGCTGCACGATCTCGATGATCTGGGAGCGGCTGGCCGGGTCGGCCCGCACCTTGATCAGGACGAGTTCGCGGCGCACCGCGTCCGACTCGCTGAGTTCGACGATCTTCAGCACCTCGACCAGCTTGTTCAGTTGCTTGACTATCTGCTCGAGGATCTGCGGAGTGGCCACCGCGACCTGGATGGTGATGCGGGAGAACTCCGGGCGCTCGGTAGGACCGACGGCCAGGGACTCGATGTTGTAGCCGCGCCTGGCGAAGAGCCCGGCGATCCGGGCCAGCACGCCTGGCTTGTTCTCGACCAGCACGCTCAGCGTGTGGGTGTTCACAGCTCCTCCTCTTCCCACGCCGGAGCCAGGTCCTTGGCGATCTTGATGTCATCGTTGCTGGTTCCGGCGGCGACCATCGGCCACACCATGGCGTCCTTGTGGACGACGAACTCCACCACCACAGGGCGGTCGTTGATGGCCATCGCCTCGTTGATCACCCTGTCCACGTCCTCGGGCCGTTCGGCCCGCAGGCCGACGGCACCCATCGCTTCGGCCAGCTTCGGGAAGTCGGGCACCCGCAGCGACTTGAGGTCGGTGTTGGAGTACCGCTCGCCGTAGAACAGGGTCTGCCATTGCCGCACCATGCCGAGGCTCTGGTTGTTCATCACCGCGATCTTGATCGGGATGCCCTCCAGCGCACAGGTGACCAGCTCCTGATTGGTCATCTGGAAGCAGCCGTCGCCGTCGATGCCCCAGACCACCGCGTCCGGCTGCCCGACCTTGGCACCCATCGCCGCAGGCACGCAGTAGCCCATCGTCCCGGCGCCGCCGGAGTTCAGCCAGTGCCCCGGCCGCTCGTGCGGCAACAGGTGGGCCGCCCACATCTGGTGCTGGCCGACCCCTGCCGCCCAGTAGGCGTCCGGCCCGACGAGCTGGCCCAGCCTGTGGATCACGTACTCGGGGCTGAGCAGGCCTTCCTCGATCGGGGCCAGATCGGGCTTGTACCTCGCCTTGAGGTTGGTCAGGTACCTCACCCACGGCCCGTAGTCGGGCAGGTCTGCGCCGCGCAGCAGGACGTTCAGCTCGTCGATGACGGTGGCCAGGTCGCCCACGATCGGGACGTCGGCCACCCGGTTCTTGGAGATCTCCGCGGGGTCGATGTCGGCGTGGATGACCTTGGCCTCAGGCGCGAAGGTGGACAGCTTGCCGGTCACCCTGTCGTCGAAACGGGCGCCGAGGGTGATCAGCAGGTCCGAGCGTTGCAGCGCGCCGACGGCGGCCACCGTCCCGTGCATGCCCGGCATGCCCAGGTTCAGCTGGTGGCTGTCCGGGAACACGCCACGCGCCATCAGGGTGGTGACGACGGGGATGCCGGTGATCTCCACCAGCGCGGCCAGTTGCTCGTGGGCGCGGGCCTTGACCGCCCCGCCGCCGACGTACAGGACCGGACGCTGGGCCGCACCGATCAGCCGGGCGGCCTCCCGCAACTGCTTGACGTGCGGCTTGGTGGTCGGACGATACCCGGGCAGGTCGAGTTCCTCCGGCCATTCGAAGGGGGCCTTGGTGGTGAGCGCATCCTTGGCGATGTCCACCAGCACCGGGCCGGGCCGTCCGGTGGCCGCGATGTGGAAGGCGGCGGCGATCGCGTGCGGGATGTCTTCGGCGCGGGTGACCAGGAAGCTGTGCTTGGTGATCGGGAAGGTGATCCCCCGGATATCGGCCTCCTGGAACGCGTCGGTGCCGATGGACGCCGAGACCACCTGGCCGGTGATGGCAACTATCGGGACCGAGTCCATGTAGGCGTCGGCCAGCGCGGTGACGAGGTTGGTGGCGCCGGGCCCGGAGGTGGCGATGCACACTCCCACCCGTCCGGTGGCCACAGCGTAGCCCTCGGCGGCGTGGCCGGCGCCCTGCTCGTGGCGGACCAGGATGTGGCGGATCAGCTGGGAGTCGAACAGCGGGTCGTAGGCGGGCAGGATCGCCCCGCCCGGGATCCCGAAGACGACGTCGACGCCGACCCGTTCCAGCGACTCGACGAGGGCCTGGGCCC
>JAEYUH010000194.1 GCA_023432725.1 Actinomycetes bacterium
CTGGACGAGATCGAGCAGCCGGCCCACCGCCGCCGCCGGTTCCACGTCGCCCACTGAGGCGACACCACAGGTGCCCGACGGCGCAGTGAGCCGGGTCGGCCGCCCACGGTAGACTGCCCCTTCGTGACCGCCGCTGACCTGCTGGCCGACCTGGCCGACCTCCAACGCACCTTGACCTCGATCGAGGCGGTGCTCGACCCGGACGCCAAGCGGGCTCAGATCGCCGAACTCTCCGAGCAGGTGTCCGCCCCCGATCTGTGGGATGACCAGGAGAACGCCCAGCGGGTCACCTCCCAGCTCTCCCGACTCCAGTCCGAGGTCGACCGGCTCACCAAGCTGCGCGGCCGGATCGAGGACATCGGCGTCCTGGTCGAACTCGCGCAGGAAGAGAACGACGCCGACACCCTCGCCGAGGCCCACAAGGACCTGGGCGCACTCCGCGCCGACATGGACGCCCTGGAGATCCGCACCCTGCTGGCCGGCGAGTACGACCAGCGCGAGGCGCTGGTCACCATCCGCTCCGAGGCCGGGGGAGTCGACGCCGCCGACTTCGCCGCCATGCTGCTGCGGATGTACCTGCGCTGGGCCGAGCGTCACGGCTACGCCACCGAGGTGTACGAAACGTCCGAGGCCGAGGAGGCCGGCATCAAGTCGGCCACCTTCACAGTCAAGGAGCCGTTCGCCTACGGGATGCTCTCGGTCGAACAGGGCACGCACCGGCTGGTGCGGATCTCGCCGTTCGACAACCAGGGACGCCGGCAGACCTCCTTCGCGGGCGTGGACGTCTTCCCGGTCACCGAGGACATCGACCACATCGACATCCCCGAGGCCGACATCAGGGTGGACGTCTTCCGGTCCTCCGGCCCGGGTGGTCAAAGCGTCAACACCACCGACTCAGCCGTGCGGCTCACGCACCTGCCGACCGGCATCGTGGTGTCGATGCAGAACGAGAAGTCGCAGCTGCAGAACAAGGTAGCCGCCATGAAGGTGCTGCAGTCCCGCCTGCTCGAGCGGCTGCGCGCCGAGAAGGAGGCCGAGATGCGCGGCCTCAAGGGCGACGCCGGCAACTCGTGGGGGGCGCAGATGCGGTCCTACGTCCTTCACCCCTACCAGATGGTCAAGGACCTGCGAACCGAGCACGAGGTCGGCAACCCCGATGCGGTCTTCGACGGTGACATCGACGGCTTCATCGACGCAGGGATCCGGTGGCGCAGGCAGCAGGGTGAGCGCTGACAGGGCTCGCGGGTCGAGCGGCCGGACCGGCGCGGACCGCGTGGCGGCTGGCCCGTCCCGGGGCCTCCGCATACACTCCAAGGCAGGTCGGCCTGAGAGTTCCTCAGGAAACTTCCCCATCGTCCAGCCCGGCCAGCCCTGAACCGTGATCAGATTCGAAGGCGTCTCGAAGACCTACGAGGGTCAGACGCGCCCCGCGCTGCGCAATGTCGACGTCGAGATCGGGAAGGGCGAGTTCGCCTTCCTGGTGGGCGCCTCGGGCTCGGGAAAGTCGACCTTCCTGCGGCTGATCCTGCGCGAGTACCTGCCCAGCTCCGGCCATATCTACGTGGCCGGCAAGGATCTGACCCGGATGCGCGGCTGGAAGGTGCCCGCGCTGCGCCGCCAGATCGGCACGGTCTTCCAGGACTTCCGGCTGCTGCCCGGCAAGTCGGTGACCGAGAACGTCGGGTTCGCCCTGCAGGTGATCGGCAAACCTGCCTCGCTGATCCGCAAGGTAGTGCCGGAGACGCTGGAACTGGTAGGGCTGGAGGGCAAGGGCGACCGGATGCCTGAGGAACTTTCAGGCGGTGAGCAGCAGCGGGTGGCGATCGCCAGGGCCTTCGTGAACCGGCCGGCGATCCTGATCGCCGACGAGCCGACCGGCAACCTCGACCCGGCCACCAGCGTCGGCATCATGAAGCTGCTCGACCGGATCAACAAGGCCGACACCACAGTGATCATGGCCACCCATGACGCCACCATCGTCGACCAGATGCGCAAGCGGGTCATCGAACTGGTGGCGGGCGAAGTGGTGCGCGACCAGACCAAGGGCGTCTATGGCTACCAGTGAGCCGCGCCCACGAGGAGGGGCTGCCTGATGCGGCACACACTGCGCGAGATGTGGTCCGGCCTGCGCCGGAACACCTCGATGAACCTGGCTGTCATCGTCACGATGTGGGTGTCGCTCACCCTGTTCGGGGCGGGACTGCTGGTCACCCAACAGGTGGATCTGCTCAAGGGCAGCTGGTACGCCCGCATCGAGATCAGCGTCTTCTTGTGCGTGGAGGACTCCCCGGGCCGCAACTGTGAACCGAAGGTGGGGGCCACCGACGCCGAGCGCGCCGCCATCGAGGCTGCGCTGCGGGACAACCCCGAGGTGCGCGAGGTCTTCTACGAGAGCAAGGCCGAGGCGTGGGCAGAATTCCAGAAGGTATTCGCCGACGATCCCATTCTTGAGTCCATGACGATGGAAATGATGCAGGATTCCTTCCGCGTCAAACTGGTGAATCCAGAGGAATACCAGGGCGTGGTCTCCATGGTGTCGGGGATGCCGGGGGTGCAGGCGGTGCGTGACCTGCGCGAGATCCTCGACCCGCTGTTCGCCTGGCTCAACATGGCCCGGTGGGCGACAGTCCTGGCGAGCGGTCTGCTCCTGCTCGCCGCCGCCCTGCAGATAGGCAACACCATCCGCATGGCGGCCTTCTCGCGGCGCCGCGAGATCGGCATCATGCGGCTGGTCGGTGCCTCCAACTGGTACATCATGTTGCCGTTCCTGCTCGAGTCGCTGCTCGCGGCGCTCGCCGGAGCGGCCCTCGCCTGCCTGTCGCTGGCGGCGATCCAGGAGTTCGTCATCATCCAGAAGGCTAAAGTTGAGATCAAGACAATCACCGCTTGGATCGGGTGGGACCACGTAGGTTTTGCCATGGCAAGCCTTGTGCTCCTGGGTGTCGTGCTGTCTATCATTCCGACGTTGATAGCAACTCGCAGGTTCCTTCGAGTATGAGTCGGATCGAATTGGAGTGAGATAGTGCGCCAGGTGTCTTCCCCCACCGTCACGCATTCGGACAGGCGAGGCAGCGCTGCCAGGTCCTGGCTCCGTCTCCTCCTCGTCGGCGCGCTGCTGTTCGGCCTGTTCGCCGGGGCGGCGACCCCGGCCTCCGCAGACAGCCTCGAGGACCAGCGCGCGAAGGTGCGCAAGGCGCTGGCGCGAACCAAGTCGAACATCGCCAGTGCCAAGGATGACGTGAAGGCGGCGTCGACCTCCCTGGAGGACTCCGAGCAGAAACTCGCCGCGGCACGCCAGAAATTGGCTTATGTGCAGGGGAAGCTCGCAAAGGCGAAGAAGAAGGACGCCCAGATCGCCAAGGCCGTGAAAAAGGCCGAGCAGGCCCTGGAGAAGTCCGAGGCCGCGGTGCTGCAGGGTGAACTCGACCTCGCCGAGCAGAAGCGACTGATCGGGGACGTCGCCCGCTCCGCCTACCAGCAGCAGTCCAACCTGGCCGGCCTCGGCGTGCTGTTGACCGCGGAGACGGTCGGGCAGGTCGCCGAGCGGGCCCAGTGGACCGAGTTGATCTTCGCCAGCTCGGCGTCCGAGATGGACCGGCTGCAGCAACTCCAGCTCGAACTGGAGGAGGCCAAGCTGGCGAGGGAGGCGGCCAGGGCCGAGGTCGCCGAGCAGCGCCGCCAGAGCAAGGCGCAGGTCGCGGCGGTCAAGGAGCTCGCAGCCGACGCCGCCGCCCACGAGGCCGAGGTGAAGCGCCTGGTCGCAGAGAACAAGCGGTTGCGCGACACCGCCATGCAGGAGCTCGAGGCGACCCGGGAGCAGTACGAGAAGCTCGAGAAGCAGGAAGCGGCGATCACCAAGAAGATCCTCGCCGCGGCCGCCAAGTCGAACCGGGTCAACTCCAAGGGCTTCATCCGCCCGGTCAACGCCAACCCCGGATCGCCGTTCGGCCTTCGCTACCACCCGATCCTGCACTACTACCGGATGCACTGGGGCCTTGACTTCGGCGCCAAGTGCGGTGCCCCGCTGTACGCGATGGCGGACGGGAAGGTCGCCCAGATCCTGCGGACCTCGCAGTCCAACGGCCTCGGCAACTGGACGGTCATCAACTACGGCAGGTACAAGGGCTCCAACATCGCCAGCGGCTATGCCCACCAGTCGAGGATCATCGTCGGCGTCGGCCAGACCGTGAAGCGGGGCCAGGTCGTCGGCTACGTCGGCACCACGGGGCTGTCGACCGGCTGCCACCTGCACCTGCAGATCTACAAGGACGGCGTCCGGGTCAACCCCCGCCCCTACGTCTGACAGCCGAGGGCGGGCCCTACCCGTCGTCGGAACCCGGGTCCCGAGCCGTGACACGGCTCGGGACTTGGCATCTCTGACAGACTGGTGACGAGGAGGAACCCGATGCCGCGACCCACCGGGCGGATCATGGTCGCCCAGAACCGCAAGGCCCGTCACGACTACCACCTGCACGACAGCTTCGAGGCGGGACTCGTCCTGACCGGGACCGAAGTGAAATCACTGCGCGCCGGACGCGCGTCGCTGGCCGATGCCTTCGCGACCGTGGACGACGGCGAGGTGTGGCTGCGCAACGCCCATATCCCCGAGTACGAGTTCGGGACCTGGAAGAACCACTCCACCCGACGCACCCGCAAGCTGCTGCTGCACCGCAAGGAGATCGCCAAGCTGGTCAAGGAGACCGCGAACTCCGGACGCACCATCGTCCCGCTGGCCATCTACTTCTCCGACGGGTACGCCAAGGTGGAGATCGCGGTCGCGACCGGCAAGAAGGACTGGGACAAGCGGCAGACCCTCGCCGCGAGGGAGGCCGACCGCGAGGCCCAGCGGGCGCTCGCCAGCCGGAACAAGGGGCAGTGATGGCCACCGGACCTGCCCGCACGCTGCGGATGCTGCTGGCGGGCCTCGTCCTGCTGCTCGCCGTGGCCTTCGGCTCGGCGCCGGCCGCCAGCGCCGCCACCGGGGACGTCTACGACTCCTTCGACATCCAGGCCACCCTCAACACCGACGGCACCGTCGACGTGGTCGAGACCGTCACGCTGCGCTTCGGGCCCGGGTCCGGACGGCACGGCCTCGAGCGCACGCTCATCACCCGGGAGCCCGACCCGGACACCGGCCAGGACATGACCTTCCCGGTCACCCAGATCTCCGTCGAGAGCCTGACCCAGGGCGTGTCGGACATGGTCGACATCGCCCATCTCGACCAGGGCAGCCCGCGCTCCACCTACGTCAGGATCAGGGTCGGCGACCCGGACCGGGTGATCCGGCAGGACACCGCCAGCTACCGGCTGAAGTACCGGATCGCAGGGCTGATGCGTTCCCCGGGCGGGGTCGACCAGCTCTACTGGGACCTCACCGGGTCCTCGATGCCGCGGATCAACAACCTGACCGTCGCGATCACCGTCCCCGGCGGCGCCCAGCAGATCTTCTGCTCCGTGGCAGCCCCCGGCCAGGCGGGGGACTGCACCTCGCAGGAGATCGACGCCCAGGGCCGCGCGATCTTCACCCACGACACCGTGCCGAGCGGACAGCTGATGACCGTCGGCATCGCCGTCACCCCGGGCCTGGTGTCGCAGAACACGCCGCTGTTCGAGGAGAACGCCGAGGTCGCCGAGCAGCGGCTCGGCCAGGGCATCCTGCTGGGTTCGACCGGCGCGGCAGGGCTGGTAGTGGTGGGCGGCTGGGCCCTCCTGCGCGGCAAGACCGGCGACAAGCGCTTCGAGGGGCTGCCGCCCGGCGTGCTGCCCGCGCCGGGGTACCAGGGGGTTGAGGTGCCCAACTCCAGGCACATCGAGATCCCGGTCGCGTTCGCGCCGCCGAAGCTCTCGCTCGCCGCGGCGGGCCTGCTGCTCGACGGCTCGGGGCAGGTCAAGCACACCACCGCCACTCTCATCTCGCTCGCCACCCACGGCGCCATCAAGCTGCGCAGTGAGGAACCGCCCCAGGCGGCGCTGGTGGACGCCGACCGCGCACCCGACAAGCCGAGCCGGGCCCTCGTGCGCTCCCTGTTCAACGGCGGCGATGTCGCCGACCTGTCCGAACC
>JAEYUH010000252.1 GCA_023432725.1 Actinomycetes bacterium
ACTTTAAGCACGCTGTTGAGTTCTCAAGTTTCGGGTGCACACCTCGCTTTGGCTCTCACCGCCGCTTGGGGCAACTCGTCTTACTTTAGTTCGCGCTCTCCCCGGTGTCAAACCGGGAGTCCCGCTCCCTCCCCCCGCCCGTGACCGTGTTCGGACCTTGGCGGCTCCTGGCATGGAGACACACCGTGCCCGTGCTGGTCTGGTGGGTTCGGCGCTCCGATCCGGCCTCATCAGGATCTCTCCTGACCCGTCCGTGTCACCGGCAGCGCTCGATGAACATTACGTGGTCAGACCACAGGAATCAAATCGAGGCGCCGCCCGGGCGTGTCGCGCCACGGAGCCCGCTGCGGCAGGCCTGCGGGCCGCCAGGGCGACGCCTGCGAGGGCTCGGTCAGCGTTCCACCACTACGGCTCCGACGGTCCGCTTGCCGCGCCTGACGACCAGGTACCGGCCGGCGAGGAGGTCGGCGTCCGCCACCACTGCATCGGGATCGGTCACCTTCACGTTGTTCAGGTACGCCCCACCTTCCGCGATCGCGCGGCGCGCCGCCGAACGGCTGGGGACGACACGGGCGCCGACCATCGCGTCGACCACGCTCGGCAGTCCCCCACCCGCGGGAAGGGTGGCACCCCCCAGCTCTCGGGTCACCGCGGCCAGCGTCCCGTCAGCCAGGCTGCGCAGGTCGCCCCTGCCGAAGACCGCCGCCGCGGCCTCGGTGGCCGCCACCCGTTCGGCGGGCGTGTGGACGAGATCGGTGATGTCGTCGGCCAGCGCCCGCTGGGCAGCCCGCAGATGCGGTGCCTCCGCGGTCTGCCGCTCGAGGTCGGCGATCTCGTCCTTGCTGCGTCGGGTGAAGATCCGCAGGTACTCCCCCACCTTCGCGTCCTCGGCATTGAGGAAGAACTGGTGGAAGGCGTACGGCGAGGTCATCTCCGGGTCGAGCCACACGGTGCCCGACTCGGTCTTGCCGAACTTGGTGCCGTCGGCCTTGGTGAGCAGCGGTGTCGCCATCGCATGGACGCGGTCGCCGTCGGACCGGCGGATCAGCTCGACCCCGGCTGTGATGTTCCCCCACTGGTCCGAGCCGCCCGTCTGCAACTCGCACCCGTACCGGCGATGCAGTTCGAGGTAATCCAGTGACTGCAGCAGCACGTAGGAGAACTCGGTGTAGGAGATGCCCGAGTCCAGTCGGGCCTTGACCACCTCGCGATCGAGCATCCGGTTCACGCTGAAGTGCTTTCCGATGTCGCGCAGGAAGTCGAGGGTCGACAACTCGGCGGTCCAGTCGTAGTTGTTGACCAGGACCGCTCCGTTGTCGCCGGAGAAGCTGACGAACCTGGCCACCTGGGTCCGGATCCGCTCCGCCCACTCGTGCACCACCTCCTTGGGGTTGAGGTTCCGCTCCGAGCTCTGCTTGGGGTCACCGATCAACCCGGTGGACCCTCCGACGAGGATCAGCGGACGGTGCCCGGCGTCCTGCAGCAGGCGGGCGAGCATCAACTGGACGAGATTCCCCATGTGGATGCTGGGGGCGCTGGGGTCGAACCCGACATAGAAGGTGATCGGCCCCGCAGCCAGCCGCGCGCGCAGCGCGTCCCTGTCCGTCGAGTGGGCGATGAAGCCCCGCCATTCCAGCTCGTCGAGTAACTCGTTCACAGTCGGCAAGCCTAACGGCGCGTGCCCGGGCCACCCCACCGCCCTCACGTGTCAGACCGCCCGCCTAGGGTCGGGCAGGACAGAAGGAGCCGCGATGCCATCGTTCCGGGCCAGCGTGGGGATCCTCGACGCCCGCCCCGGCGTCGCTCCCGAAGCGGTCCTCGACACCGCACGGCAGGCCGTGGCGGGGTTGCGTCATGTCGAGGACGTCTTCGTCGATGTCGCCCGCGTGGTCAGCGGCGACGGCGTGCCCCGGGTGGTGGTCCGGTTCCTGCAACCCACCACGAACGACGCGGACGAGGACGCCGGCGCCTGGCAGGTGGCAGAGGCGATGGCTGCCGCCGTCCGCACGGTGGCGGTGATCGCGGGCCTGCGGGTGTACCGCAGGGCGGGCGGCCGGTGGCTGCCCCGTGACCCACCCGGGGCCGACCCCGGCTGGTGACTAGCGGGCGTCCTCCAGCCCGAGCAGGACGCGGTGCAGGTCGTCGGCGTGCTCGAAGGCCACCGAATGGCCGCCGTCGGGATAGTCGAGCCAGAGCTTGGACGGCGCCTCGAGCCGGTCGAACCACTCCCGCGCGGGCGCGGTCCGCGCCACCAGCTCGTGCTCGCCGGCCATCACCACGACCGGGACGTCGAGGCTGGTCACCTGTTCGCGCAGGTCGACCTCCCGCAACTGGGGGTACATGACGGTGAAGGTGTCGAGCAGGCCGCGCAGCACGTTGAGCTTGTCGAGCGGGCCGTACTCCTGGCCGAGGACGCCGAACGGCCCGAGCCCGGCACTGGCGGCCCGCTCGCGGTAGGCCGCGGGCGGGGTGTACTCGCCCTCGAGCAGCGGGTAGCGCAGCATGACCTCGCCGTAGTCGAAGACGCTGCGATACGGCGGCGGACCCATCCGGGTGAGGCCGTCCAGCAGCTCGCTGTCGCCGGTGTCGGTCGCGAGCTGCCTCAGCCCGTCGTAGATGCCGGCGTCGGTCTCGTGCGGGTCAGCCATCTGGCCGCTCGCGACGTACCCGTGGAACAACTCCGGAGCCCGCTGCACAGCGAGCGTGCCCAGCAACGTGCCCCACGACTCCCCCAGCAGGTAGACCTTCTGCTGGCCGTACCTGTCGCACAGCCAGCGCGCCAGGTCGACCACGTCGGCGACCGCCCGATCGAGGGTGAGGGTCGTCGGGTCGAGGTCGGGGTAGGACTTGCCGTTGCCGCGCTGGTCGTACCCGACCACCAGGAAGTCCGCCGTCAGCGGCTCGAGCAGCGCACGGGAGAAGGCGAGGTCGCTCTGGCCGGGCCCACCGCTGAGGTAGAGCAGGATCGGCAGGTCGTCGCTCGCCCCCCTCGCCTCGATCCACTGCCGGTGGCCGCCCAGCTCGACCTCGACCAGTTCGGCGACACCGCCACCGGGAGCCGCCGCCACCGGCGGAGCGGACGGCGGCACCACGAGGCCGACCGCGAGCACAACCAGCAGGAGGCTGCCGACCACCCGGCGCGCCATCCCGCCCGGACGCGCCCAGGACGAGCCGACCGCGATGGCCAGCCATGCCAGCGCCCAGGGCACCAGCCGTCCCAGCACGAACCCGATCACGCCGAACGGGGTGTCGAGCCGCAGCTCGCCCACCGTCGCCAGCGGACTCCCGGCCCGCGCGAGTTCGAACCCTGCGACGTGGCCCACCCCGACCAGAACGGCTGCCCAGCCCGACCGGGAGAGCCGCCGCCCGGCGAATCCCGCCGCGAACCCGCCGGCGAGCAGCAGGAGGCCCTCCGTCGGGGTCACCGGCCCCCTCGGTTGCACCGCACCACAGGCGAGGCCCAGCGCCAGCCCGCACAGGGCGGCGAACACCTTGCGGGACCACCCGGTGGCCCGCTCCACATCAGCTTCATGCGTCATGTCACCAGCGTCGCTTCCGGGACGGGGCGTCCGCGTCCTGCCGCAGCGTGGTTCTTGCCGTCGTTCCCCGGCCGCAGCGGTGGCCCCGCGTACATCCCGGGACGGACACCGGCATCACCCTCTGGCACGTTGTGGCCGGGTCCCCGGCTCGATAGCTTGCCGACGTGACCACCTGGCGATCGCTGCAGGCCTTCGACACGGCACGGCCCTGGGCGCTCGACCTCGCCCTGGCAGCCGGGCTGCTGGCGGCCTCGCTCGCCGCCGCCTGGCTCGGTCCCGGGCTGACACCCGACCATGCCCTCCTGCTGGTCGCCTGCGCGACACCGTATGCCTGGCGCCGGGCTGCGCCGGTGCTCGTGCTGGTCGTCGCAGCGGCAGGGGTACTGGCGCTGATGATGGCAGGTCACGGCACCGCCGTGATCGGCTCCGGCCTCTTCCTCGCGGCCTACACGGTGGCGGCCAGGCACCAGCTGCGCACGACGGTGCTGGCAGGCGTCTTCTGTGCCGCGGTGCTCGCGGTCGTCGCCGTCGCCTTCCCCGGCCAGCTCACCCCGGGCGAGGCTGCCACCAACCTCGCCCTGTTCGCCGGCGCCTTCGCCGTGGGACGGGCCACCCGGACGGGGCGGGCCGCGGCCCGGGTGGTGGCCGACCGGGCCGCGCTCGCCGAGCGGGTGCAGGCCGAGCAGGCGCGGACCGCGCTGACCGAGGAGCGCCTGCGGATCGCCCGCGAACTCCACGACGTCGTCGGCCACTCGCTCGCGGTGATCGCGCTGCAGGCCTCGGTCGGGGAACGGGTGGCCGCCACCGAACCGGACGAGGCGCGCAGCGCGCTCGCGGCGATCGCCGAGCGCAGCCGCGAGTCGCTGCAGGAGGTCCGCAGGCTGGTCGCAGGGATGCGCGACGAGACCGGGTCCGACCGGCCGCTGCCGGGGCTGGCCGACCTGCCCGGCCTGGTCGCCGACATGGGGGCCGCGGGGCTGGCGGTCCTCGTCGAGACCGACGGCGAGCCGTGGCCGCTGTCGCCGGCGCTGGACCTGGCCGCCTACCGCGTGCTGCAGGAGTCGCTGACCAATGTCGTGAGGCACGCCGGCACCGACACCGCCGAGGTGCGGATCCGGTACACCCCGGACGAGCTCGAACTCACCGTCCGCGACCACGGACGAGGCCCCGCCGCCGGCGCCACCCACGGCAACGGCCAGGCCGGGATGCGCGAGCGGGTGGCGACCTGGGGTGGCAGGCTCGAGGTGGGCGCCGCCCCTGGCGGCGGCTACCGGGTGGTGGCAGTGCTGCCCCGACGGACGGAGGAACCGTGATCACGGTCGTCATCGCCGACGACGAGGCGCTGGTGCGCAGCGGGCTCGGCGTGCTGCTGCGCCACGAACCGGGCTTCGAGGTGGTGGGCCAGGCCGCCGACGGCCTGGCGGTGCTGGCGCAGGTGCGGCAGCACCGTCCCGATGTGGTGCTGATGGACATCCGGATGCCGGGGATCGACGGCATCGAGGCGACCCGCCGGCTCGCGGCCGATCCCGAGACCGCCGCGACCCGGGTGCTCGTGCTGACCACCTTCGACCACGACGAGAACGTCTTCGCCGCGCTGCGCGCCGGGGCCAGTGGCTTCCTGCCCAAGGACACCGAGCCCGACCGGCTGCTGGAGGCGATCCGGGTGGTGGCGGGCGGCGACGCGCTGCTCGGTCCGCGCGCCACGCAGCGGTTGGTCGAGGAGTTCCGCCGGACGGTGCCCGCCCGGCCCGCGTCCGACCTCGAGGGCCTCACCGAGCGTGAGGTCGAGGTGCTGCGGGCGGTCGCGGCGGGTCTGTCGAACGCCGAGATCGCCGAGCGCTACCAGATCAGCTACGCCACCGCGAAGACCCACGTCAGCCGGCTGCTGATGAAGCTCGGGGCCCGGGACAGGGCGCAACTGGTGATCGCCGCCTACGAGCACGGCCTGGTCTCGCCGGGCTGAGCCTCACCCCAGGGCGGCGCGCAACTCGTCCAGCTGGGCCTTCACTGCTACCGGCGCCGTCCCGCCGCGTCCGGCGCGGGCTGCCACCGAGCCCTCCACGGTGAGCACGTCGAGCACCTCGGGGGTCAGGTCCGGCGAGATCGACGCCAGCTGGTCGGGGGTGAGGTCGCCCAGGCCGATCCCCTGAGCCTCGCAGGACTTCACCGCGGCGCCTGCGACCTCGTGCGCGATCGCGAAGGGGACGCGTCGGCGCACCAGCCAGTCGGCGAGGTCGGTGGCCAGCGAGAACCCCTGGGGGGCGAGCTCGGCCATCCGGGCGGTGTCGAAGGTCAGCGTCGCCACCATCCCCGTCACCGCGGGCAACAGGACGGCGAGCTGGTCCAGGCCGTCGAAGACCGGCTCCTTGTCCTCCTGCAGATCACGGTTGTAGGCCAGCGGCAGGCCCTTGAGGGTGGCCAGCAGCCCGGCAAGGTTCCCGATCAGCCGGCCCGCCTTGCCACGCGCCAGCTCGGCGACATCCGGGTTCTTCTTCTGCGGCATGATCGAGCTGCCGGTCGACCAGGCGTCATCCAGCCGGGCGAAGCCGAACTCGTGGGTGCACCACAAGACGACGTCCTCGGCGAGCCGGGACACGTCCACCGCCACCTGCGCCAGCACGTAGGCCTGCTCGGCGGCGAGGTCGCGGGCTGCGGTGCCGTCGATGGAGTTCGGGACGCTGCCGGCGAAGCCGAGGTCGGCGGCCACCGCCTCAGGGTCGAGCCCGAGCGAGGTGCCGGCCAGAGCTGCCGAGCCGTACGGGCTGAGCGCCAGGCGGGCATCCAGGTCGCGCAGCCGCTGCAGGTCGCGGACCAGCGGCCAGGCGTGCGCCAGCAGGTGGTGGCTGAGCAGCACCGGCTGGGCGTGCTGCAGGTGGGTGCGCCCCGGCATCACGGCGCCGAGGTGGGCCTCGGCCTGGTCGGCGAGCGCCCCGGCCAGCGCGGTGAGGTCGGCGGCCAGCACCTGGTTGGCGTCGCGCAGGTACAGCCGGATCAGGGTGGCGATCTGGTCGTTGCGGGACCGGCCGGCGCGCAGCCGTCCGCCCAGTTCGCTTCCCACGCGTTCGATGAGGCCGCGCTCCAGCGCCCCGTGGACGTCCTCGTCGGTGGCGGCGGGCAGGAACCGCCCGGCGACGACATCGGCCTCGAGCGCGTCGATGCCTGCCAGCATCGCGGCGAGTTCGGGGTCGGTGAGCAGCCCGGCACGGTTCAGCGCGCGGGCGTGGGCGCGGGATCCTGCCAGGTCGTGGCGGGCGAGCCGCCAGTCGAACTGGGTCGACTTGCTCAACGCGAACATCGCTTCGGCGGGGCCGCCGGCGAACCGGCCTCCCCACAGCCGGCCTTCGGCGATCGGTGAGTCCATGGTCCCTCTCAGGTGGTGTGCAGTCCCAGCAGGGTGTCGGCCATCGCCGCACCGCCTGCCGGGTCGCGGGTGATCATCATGACCGTGTCGTCGCCGGCGATGGTACCGAGCACGGACTCCCAGCCGACCCGGTCGATGGCAGATGCGAGGAACTGGGCGGCGCCCGGTGGCGTGCGCAGCACCACAAGGTTGGCCGACGCCTCCGCCGACAGCAGCAGCTCGCCGCACAGCCGCGCCAGCCGGGCGAGAGCGGGTCCGGCAGCCCCAGCGGAGGCCTCGCCGGCGAGCAACGCGTAGCGGAACTGCCCCTCCGCGGTCCGCACCCGCACCGCGCCGAGCTCGAGCAGGTCCTTGCTCAGCGTGCCCTGGGTGGCGACCATCCCCTCGTCGGCCAGCCGCTGGCCGAGCTCGGTCTGGCTGGAGACCGCCGAGCGTTCGATGAGTTCGGCGATCCTCGCCTGCCGGGCCGACTTCGTGACGGGGCTGCGCGGCTCGCTCATGCCGCACCGTCCAGCAGGCCGGGCAGCGCGGCGACGAAGCCGTCGATCCCCTCTGCGGGCACCACCAGCGGGGGCGCCAGCCGCAGCACGTCGGGACGGGGGGCGTTGATGACGAAGCCGGCCTCCAGCGCGGCGTCGGCCACCGCCTGCGCCACCGGACGCGCGAGCACGATCCCGCGCAGCAGCCCGCGGCCGCGGACCGTCACGATCTCGGGGTGGTCGAGGCCGGCGACGCCGGCCGCGAGCCGCTCGCCGAGCGCCCGGGCACGGGCCAGCAGGCCGTCCCGCTCGATGATCCCCATCACGGCCAGGCCTGCGGCGGCGGCGACCGGGTTGCCCCCGAAGGTGGTGCCGTGGGAGCCGGGCTGGAACAGGTCGGACGCCGCCCCGGTGGCGACGCAGGCGCCGACGGGGAAGCCGTTGCCCAGACCCTTGGCGAAGGTGACAAGGTCGGCGGTCACGCCGCTGGCGGCGCTGGCCAGCCAGTCCCCGCACCTTCCCATCCCGGTCTGCACCTCGTCGAGCCAGAGCAGCGCCCCGGCCTGTGCCGTCAGGTCGCGCGCGGCGGCCAGGAACCCGGACGGGGGTTCCACCACGCCGTTCTCGCCCTGGATCGGCTCGATGATGACGGCGGCCACGGTGTCGTCCAGCTCGGCGGCCAGCGCCTCGGCGTCGCCGTAGCGGACGAACGTGACGTCGCCGGGCAGCGGCTCGAAGGGCTGGCGGTACTTCGGGTTCGATGTGAGCGCCAGCGAACCCAGCGAGCGGCCGTGGAAGGACCCCTCCATGGCGACCAGCCGCCGACGGCCGGTCAGCCGGCTCAGCTTGAAGCCGGCTTC
>JAEYUH010000310.1 GCA_023432725.1 Actinomycetes bacterium
GATGATGACGGGCAGTCGCGGCATGGGTCTCCCTCGTGGTCAGTCGTGACAGGCGGCGTCGTGCCCGGCGGCGGGGCGCCAGGACGCTCGTTGGTGCCCGGTGCGGTAGCCAAGCCGATGGTAGATCCGGATCGCTGCGAGGTTGGCGGCCCAGACGCCGAGCGAGACCCAGTCCGCCCCCGCGGCGAGTCCGGCCCGGGTGGCAGCCGCGGTGAGCGCCGACCCCAGGCCGCGGCCCCGCGCGCCGGGTCGGACGCCGAGGCCTTCCAGGTGCCAACTCGTAGCGGTGGCGGAACCCCCCGGGCGCGCGGCAGCGCCGATCACGCCGATCAGGACTCCCGCTTCGACCACCCCCCACCAGCCCACCTGGTCGGGAGCGTTCGGGTCGCCCCAGGTCTGCGGGTTCGCCTCCGCCAGGCAGTCCCTGATCGCCGCAGCGTCGCGGACGGGGTCGAGGGCGACCACCGCGACCGGGGCAGGGTCAGGCGGCACCTCGGTCCACAGCCAGTCCCAGCCCGGCTGACGTGTCAGGCGGAGCCGACCCCGCACCGGCGCGGTCAGCGCGACCTCGCGCGGCAGGTCGATCCACCGCAGCGGCCGATCCAGCTCGCCGGCCTCGCACAACCCGGCCACTATCTCGGGGCAGCCCGCCCCGTACCCCGAGACCGACAAGCCTTGGGCGGTAGGGGCGAGCATGACCAGCCCGCTGTCGTCGCCGTGCAGCCGGAGGTGGTCCGGACTGCCGAGCCGGCTGCAGACCAGGCGGTCGCCGCGCCACGGGGCGGGCAACCTGTCGAGCAGCGCGGCGGCAGGGGAGGGCACGGGCGTCCTTCGGTCGGGAGTGCAGGCAGCCTACCCGCCCGCGGCAGACTGCCGGGCGCCGGCGGCGGGCGCCGGACGGTCAGCTGTCGACCAGCTGGATGCCGTCGATGTACTCCTTGATCGTGGGACGGCTGGTCAGCTTCTCGCGGAAGAAGGTGTTGACGACGTTGATCACGCGGGCGCGCGCCCCTTCGACGGCGGCGCTGCGCCCGGCGCCGGGTTCCTGCTCCTCCAGTGCCTGCCGGAGTTGCAGCAGCGCGGAGACGACCTCGACCTCGTCGGCCCCGTCCATCGTCATCACGACCTCGAGGAAGAGCTGGTTCGACTGCTCGACGACCGCCGACCACGGGATGCCGGAGCCGGGCCGGGCGGCGTTGTCGAGGGTGCCGATCAACGACCAGACCTGGTACAGCAGGGTAGTGGGCTGGTCGAACAGTTCGCGGACGAAGGCGGCGTCCAGGTAGCGGCCCGAGAGCCTGAAGACGTTGTACATCCGCTTGGCCGCCTTGCCGTAGTTGAGGTGCTTGGTGAGGTACTTGCGCACCTCGCCCTCGAGCTGCTCGATGTAGTCGTCCAGGGCGTCGGCCGAGACGTGCTGGACGATCCGGGTGAAGGCGGGCAGGTCGTCGGCGTCCAGGTAGACCTCCTGGAAGTAGGAGTCGAGGTAGCCGTCGAGGGCGGTGATGGTGCCGTCGGGGGCCTCCCAGGTGACGTCGATGACGTTGGACGCGTTGGACAGCTGGCGGCGCGACGGGTCGGTCACCACCCAGTCGAGCTTCACCCAGCCCGGGTCCAGGGCGGCATCCTTCCAGCCGACGGAGGTGGTCTCGCCCTCGGCGTCCACGACCTCCCACTCGCCCCGCCTGACGTCCTCGATGGTCCAGGTCATGGGGCTGCCGGCCTTCACTGCCTGTCCGTCGTGCCACCCGTCGATCGGGACGGAACCGAGCTTGGCCTCGAGGAACTGGTAGGTGGCGCCGCGGTGGAAGGCGAAGATCTTCTCCCGCATCGTGCTGGCCAGCACGGCGCAGGCCTCCTCACGGGTGGCGGCCCTGATGTTGTACCGCTCGAAGTAGTCGCAGTCGCCGGGGTAGCTCTGGATCTTGGACTGGGCAGCGGAGCCGGACAGCGCCAGCGCCGCGTCGGTGGTAGCCGGCGGGCCGGTCAGCTCCACGATCGCGCCGATCCGGCGGAACCGCTCCAGGTCGCGCGGGCTGAAGTCGAGCATCGACGCCTTGTGGCCGAAGGTGCCGCTGCCCGCGTGCACCACCAGGTCGTCGGCCTCCTCGTCGGCGATCGCCTTCAACCAGGCGGCGATCTCCTCCTCGTTGACGCTCAGGCCCAGGCGGCGGGCGGATTCGGTGAGGGCGGCGATCTCGTCAGCAGCGGTCATGGCACCACATTGTGGTCCTGCAGGATCGCCTGCAACAGGGTCGCCTGGTCGCGCGCGTCCTGCAGCGCGTTGTGGGTGAGGGCCGGGACCCCGCCGGTTCGTGCTGTCAGCCTGGCGAAGCTGGTCTGCCGCCACGGGATCCGGTAGCGCCCCATCGCTACCGCCTTCATGTCGATCGCGGCGTGCCCGAACGGGTTCCGGCCGAGGAATCGGTGGAAGTAGTCACACACGAACATCCAGTCGAAGGCGGCGTTGAAGCCGAGGAAGACCGGCTGCCTGCCGGCGCTCGCCGCCAGCACCCAGGCCTCGAAGGCCGCCATCGCCTCCGCGGGCTCGACGCCGTGAACCGCCAGTTCGTCCAGATCGAGTCCGGACACGGCGAGCGCGGAACCTACCGACGCGGAGGTGACAGGCCTCAGCTCGATGGTGAACCCGGTGTCCGGGTCGTCGTAGAGGCAGGCGCCGATCGACAACAGCGAGTAGCTGCCCGGGTTGGGGCCGGCCGTCTCGACATCGACCGAGATCCAGCACTCCGAGGGTTCAGGGCCGGTCCGGGCGTCCGCGGGTGGGGTCACAGGGCTCCCTTCCGATGAGGTGCCTCAGTCTTACCACCTGCCGGTCCACGGGGGTGGAAACGCGCCCCGGCTGGGTAAGGCGGCAAGCCAGGGG
>JAEYUH010000318.1 GCA_023432725.1 Actinomycetes bacterium
GTCCACTTCCTGCTGACCGCGTCGCAGACCCTCCGCGCGGAATAGCGCGAACCATTGCGGGGTTCCACCGTGTGATCGCCTACCATTGGGGCGTCACTCCCGTTGTCCAGGAAGAAACCCATGCCCACCTATCAGTACCGTTGCACCGAGTGCGCCACCGATCTGGAAGCTGTGCAGAGTTTCGCCGACGACCCGCTGACCGTGTGTCCGGAGTGCGACGGCAGCCTGCGCAAGGTTTTCAGCGCGGTCGGCGTCGTCTTCAAGGGGTCCGGCTTCTACGCCACCGACAGCCGCAGCAAGGGCAGGACGAACGCCGCAACCCCTGCCGAGTCCAGCGGTGCGAAGTCGGACGCGGCACCCGCCGCCAAGCCGGAGAAGAAGTCCGAGACCACGGTTTCCACAGCCTCCACCACCGCGGCCTGAGCCTGTGCACAACTGACCCAACCGGGTCAGGGCGAACAAGACTCTCGCGGTGATCTGGAAACGTCTCGCCCCGCTGCAACGTGCGCTGCGCTGGCACCGCCGCCTGCTCGCTGCCGTCCTCGCCGCCGTCGCGGTCTACTGCGTCCTTGCCGCCCTCACCGACGAGGATCCCGGCGTCGCCGTCCTCGCCGCCGCCCGCCCGGTGCCGGGCGGAGCGATCCTCACCACCGACGACCTCACCCTGCTCACCCTGCCCGCTGCCGCCGTCCCTGAGGGGGCGCTCACCGTCGCCGCCGACGCCCTCGGACGCACGGTGGTGGCTCCCCTGCCCGCCCGATCCGTGCTCACCAGTTCCTCCCTGACCTCCGGCGGCACCCTCGTGGCCAGGGGCAGGGTAGCTCTGCCGGTCACCCTCGCCGCCGACGCCCCGCTCGCGCTGCTCACCGTGGGTGACCGGGTCGACCTGCTCGGGGCGGGGCAGGACGGCGCCGTCACGGTCCTGGCGACGGCTGTCCGGGTGGTGGCGATCCCGGCCCCCGACGCCGGCGGTGTCCTCGGCGGCACCCCGCCGGTGATCCTCGTCGACCTCACCGCCGACCAGGCCGCCGCCGTGGTCTCCGCCGCTGCGGTGGCGCCGGTGGCCTTCGCGTTGCGCTGACTGCCGCCCTGCCTACACTGACCACTCCCCCCATCACCACCCGAGAGGAGACCCATGAAGGGCTTCAAGGACTTCCTGATGCGCGGCAACCTGATCGACCTGGCGGTGGCCGTCATCATCGGCGGCGCGTTCGGAGCGGTGGTGACCACGTTCACCCAGGTCATCCTGGACACGATAGGGCTGCTGGGCGGCCAGCCCGACTTCAGCAGCGCCCACCTCGGGCCGATCCTGATCGGCCCGTTCATCAATGCCGTGGTCGCCTTCGTGATCGTCGCCGCGATCATCTACTTCGCGATCCTCAAGCCACTGGAATCGCTGCGGAACCTGCGCCGCAAGGACGACGAGCCGGTCGAGGTGGCGGCGCCGACCACCGAGGAGCTGCTGGCCGAGATCCGCGACCTGCTGCGCGCCCAGCGGCCCAGCTGAAGCGGCTACCTTCCGTAGTGTGGCGGCACGTCGCGCAGCAGGCGCAGCTCGTCGGCGTCGAGGCTGGTGCGACCGGTGGGCACGCGGGTCTCGAGGCTGACCAGGTCCAGTAGCGCCCGCGTCCGGCCGAGTGCGGCGAACAGCTGGGCTGCCCCGCACCCGTCCCTCAACGCGGCAGGAATCTGGTGTGGCCAGGGACGTTCGGCACCGACCACGCCTGCCGCGTGCTGCCGGATCGCGGCCGCGGTCCAGCCCCGGGCTGCCAGCTCGTCGACCAGCGCCTCGGGATCGGGCCCGCCGGGCTCCGGCAGCACCAGCTGCTCACCCACCAGGGCCCAGGCCAGCGCCGCCTGCCACCGGGGACCGGTCATCGGTAGCGCCGCTGTCCGCCCTCGTCGGCCAGGATCACGTCACCCACCACCTCGCTGGGAGCGTCGAACACCCAGTCGCCACGCACCACCAGCGACTCGGCGCTGCGCAGCGAGGGGACCACCCTGACCCGCTCGTCGAAGTCGTCGACCAGCTTGTAGAACCTGTCGTCGAGGTCGATCCGCGGGATCCCCGAGACCGCCGTGAGCCGGCCGTCCTGCCCCAGCTGGAAGACGTCGGAGCGCAGCAGCAGCAGTTCGTTGGTGGTCTTCACCGGCAGGAACCTGTCCCTGCCGACGGCGATCGCCTGCGCGCCGGGGAAGACCTCGATCGCCGACCCCATCGCGGTCTCGAACTGGATCACGCGCGGCGAGGACGGGTCGGTCGGGTCGACGGTCTTCTCGTTCCGGATCAGCGGCAGCCCGAGCACCCCGTCGCGCTCCACCAGCGCCGCGCGCACCTGCTCGAGGTCGAGCCACAGGTTGTTGGCATGGAAGAAGGGGTGCCGGAACTCGTCGGTGAAGAATTCCATCTCCTCCGGTGCGGTCTGCGCGGTGTCGCGAAGGATCAGCCGGCCGTCGCTGCGGCGGACGGCCAGATGGCCACCCTTGCGGTCGTTCACGGTGCGGGGGCACACCTCGGC
>JAEYUH010000007.1 GCA_023432725.1 Actinomycetes bacterium
CGAGCACGCGGAACTGCTCGGGCCGGGCCAGGATCACCTCGACCGCCTGGGTTCCGATGGACCCCGTACTGCCGAGGATCACCACGCTTCGCACGCCGCCAGTGTAGGCCCGGCGCCCCACCCCGCCCGGCTGGACACTTTCGGCGCCGAACTCGGCGGGAACTGTCCAGTCAGTGGGGGCGACGGACGCACGGACGCGGCTCGGAGCGGAATCCCCGGCGCCCTCCCGCCCGCCCCTCCGGGGCTGTTCTAGGCTGCGGACATGTCAGAACTGACCGACTACCTGGCGGACCTCCCCGAGCCGCAGCGCAGCGTGATCGGGCGGGTCTACGACCGGGCCCGGACGCTGGTCCCCGACGCCGAGGACGGCATCGGCTACGGCATGCCTGCGCTGCGCTACCGCGGCAAGGCCCTGTTGTCGGTGATGAACTCCCGCGGCCACATCGGGCTGTATCCCTTCAGCCCTGCCGCGATCGACGGCGTCAGGGACGATCTCGCCGACTTCTCCCTCGCCAAGGGCACGGTGCGGTTCACCGCCGAGCATCAGCTCCCCGAGCCGCTGCTCGACGCGATCATCCTGGCCCGCAAGGCAGAGATCGACGGGTGAACACCATCGAGATCGAATCGCTGGCGGCGCTCGAGGCGAGGTTGGCCTCCGGCTCAGGTCTCTCCGGCACCTACGTCCAGTCCCTCGACCTGACCGGACGGGGCCCGGACCTGCTGGCCGCGGGAGTGAGGGGGACGGTCTTCCTCGGCTGCCAGTTCGACCCGGACGAGAACCACCTGCTGGTAGCGGCCGGCGCGCTGGTCTTCCCCCGGCTGCCCGACCTGCCCTTCAACCCCTACCGCGCGGCCGTCTACCGCCCCGACGAGCTGTACGCCGGACTGGAGGACGGCTACCCGGCCACCTTCGACGCCGCGGTCTACCGGTGGTGGCTGCAGAATCGCAGGGAGCGGGACCTCGCCGCCGAGCTGGCCATGACCCTGCACGACCATGCGGTGGTCGACGCGCTGGAGGAGCTCGACCTCCATGCCCCTGTGGGAGTGATGGGCGGCCACCGGCTGGTCCGTGGCAGCCGCGACTACGCCGAGTCGGCCCGGCTGGGACGGCAACTGGCAGCGCGCGGCCACTCCGTGCTCACCGGAGGCGGACCCGGTGCGATGGAGGCCGCCGCGCTGGGCGCCGCCCTGGTCGGCCCTGACGACGAGTTGGAGCAGGCACTGGCGGCGCTCGCCGTCCACCCGAGCTTCGACACCGACACCGACGCCTGGGCGCAGGCGGCCTTCGGTGTCCGTGAACGGCACCAGCTCAACGGGTCGACGGTCGGCATCCCGACCTGGCTGTACGGCCACGAGCCCTCGAACGTCTTCTCCGGCGGGGTGGCCAAGCTGTTCTCCAACGCGATCCGTGAGGACGTCCTGCTGCGGCTGTCGGTCGGCGGGCTGGTCTGCCTGCCGGGCGCCGCCGGCACCGTCCAGGAGATCTTCCAGGCGCTCACCCCGCGCTATTACGCCTCCGACGAGCCGATCCCGCCGCTCATCCTGCTCGGCGTCGAGCACTGGACGCGGGTGCTGCCCGCCTGGCCGCTGGTCGAGGCGCTGGCCGCCGGACGGGCGGTGGCCGACCGGGTGCACCTGTGTGGAAGCATCGACGAGGTACTCGCGCTGCTGGGCTGAGCCGGGATCAGGAGGGTCGCGAGGCCAGCGCCAGGAGCTTCTGCACGGTGTTCCAGTTCCGCGAGGTGTGGTGGCTGCCCAGCCGGCGGTGCAGGGATCGGGCGTCGTAGGTGGTGCCGGACAACTTGTGCGGAGCGAACAGGTACAGCTCACAACCGTGTTCGCGCAGCTGGTCGGCGCCCTGGTCGAGGTCGTCCAGCACGCCGGGCACCGCTTCGAGCAGGAACTCGACGTGCAGTGTCGTGGGCTCCGCGGCGGCGTCCGGGAAGGGATTGTCCGCGACGACCGCTGCCAGTTCGGACGCGGTCCGCAGCAGGACGGGCACCGGCTGACCGACGACAGCGGAGACCCGCTCCTCCAGATCGGCCCGCAGCCGCTCGCCGTCGGCGTCCGGATGGGTGAAGACGACATTGCCGCTGTTGGCCACGGTGACGGGATCGCTGCCACCGGCCTCGGTGACGATGCGGCGAAGGTCGGCCATCGCGATGCGGCGGTGCCGTCCGACGTTGACACCCTGGAGCAGCCCGATCCAGACCGTCATGCCGCCTCCCCGTCGTGCGTGCTCAGGCTCCGGCGCTGTCGACTGCGGCGAGCTGCCCGCAGGCGCCGTCGATCTCGCGTCCACGGGTGTCGCGGACCGTGACCTGCACTCCCCTGGCCCGCAGCCGTCGGACGAACTCGTCCTCGTCGGTACGCCGCGACGCCGTCCACTTCGAGCCCGGGGTCGGGTTCAGCGGGATCAGGTTGACGTGCACCCAGCCGTGCCCGTCGCGGCGCAGCACGTCGGCGAGGGCGTCGGCCCGCCACGCGTGATCGTTGATGTCGCGGATCAACGCGTACTCGATCGAGACCCGCCTGCCGGTAGCGGTGAAGTAGGAGTGCGCGGCGTCCACCACCTCGGCGACCTGCCAGCGGGTGTTGATGGGGCAGAGCTCGTCGCGCAGGTCGTCATCGGGGGCGTGCAGGCTGACCGCAAGGGTGACCGGCAGCCCCTCGCCGGCGAGCTGGCGAATCCGCGGAACCAGCCCGACCGTCGAGACCGTGACCCCACGGGCGGAGATGCCAAGTCCGTCGGGGCCGGGGGTCGTGATGGCCCGGACGCTCGCCATGACGGCCTTGTAGTTGGCCATCGGCTCGCCCATCCCCATGAACACGATGTTGTTGACCCGTCCCGGCCCGCCCGGGATGGCCCCGTCGCGCAGCCGGCGGGCGGCATCGATCACCTGCAGCAGGATCTCGGCGGCGGAGAGATTGCGCTGCAGCCCGCCCTGGCCGGTGGCGCAGAACGGGCAGGCCATCCCGCAGCCGGCCTGGGACGAGATGCAGACGGTCGCCCGCTCGCGGCCCCGTCCGCTCGCCCGCAGGCCGGGAACCCCGTAGCGCATCAGGACGGACTCGACCAGCGAGCCGTCGAAGAGCCGCCACAACGTCTTCACCGTGGTGCCGCTGTCGGCCTGCTGGTCACGAACCCGGGTCAGCAGCGGTGGCACGAACTCCTGGGCCAGCACCTCGCGATGGGCGCGGGAGATGTCCGTCCACTCCGCCGGGTCGGTGCTGAGGTGCTCGAACAGGTGCCGGTCGAGCTGGTCGCGGCGGAACCTGGGCATCCCGCGTTCGGCGACCGCGGCGGCGCGCTCGTCGGGGGCGAGGTCGATCCAGTGCCGCGGCGGCTTGCCACGCCGTGGGGCCGCCATCACCAGCGGGACGGTGCGTCCGGCCTCGGCCTTCGCTACCAGTTCGGCGTAGGCCGCCTGCTCCTGGGGAGTCAGCCCCTCGGTCATGCCGGCGCCACGGTGAACAGCAACCAGGCCGCCGGCGCGGCGACGAGGATGGAGTCGAGCCGGTCCATCACACCGCCGTGGCCGGGCAGGAACGAGGACATGTCCTTGATCCCGACATCGCGCTTCACGAGCGACTCGATCAGATCGCCCGCGGTGCCGAACAGCACACAGGTCAGGCCGAGCGCCAGCCCGAACCACCATGGCTTGCCGAGCACGTAGACCGCCGTGAGGGAGCCGATCACAGCGGCGGTGAGGGCCGAGCCGGCCATTCCCTCCCAAGTCTTCTTCGGGCTGATGTTGGGTGCCATCGGGTGCTTGCCGAGGGTGGCGCCGATCGCGTAGCCGCCGGTGTCGCTGGCCGAGACACACAGCGCGAGGGCCACCACCTTGCCGGTGCCCCCGGGCATGGCGAGGATCAGCGCCACGAAGGAGGCGAGCAGCGGGATGTAGCTGATGGTGAACAGGCTGGCGGCAGCGTCCTTGACGTAGCCGTCCGCGCCGCCGGGCATGCGCCAGACCAGGGCGAGCAGGACGGTCACGGCGAGGAAGCCCAGCAGCACCTCGTGCCAGGGGATGTCGGTGACCGGCTCGAGGAGCGCAGCGGCGTAGGTGCCGCCGATGATCGCCACCGTGCCCACCACTATCGGCACGATCGCCGAGCGCATCCCGATGTTGAGCAGAGCCTGGTGCAACTCGATGGCACCCATGCAGGTCATCACGACGAGCAACAGGATGAAGCCGGGGTGCCACCACATCAGGGTCACCACGATGACCGCGAGCAGGCCCACGCCGACCCCTATCGCGGCCGGCAGGTCGCGTCCGGACCGGGACGAGCGCGGGCGCTCCTCCGCGCGTGCCTGCTCCCGAGGCGTCGAGGTCATCAGACCTCCATCAGTTCGGCTTCCTTGGCCTTGAGCAGGTCGTCGACCAGGTCCACGTGCTTCTTGGTCAGCGCATCCAGCTGCTTCTCGGCTCCGCGGGCGTCGTCCTCGCCGATCTCCTTGTCCTTGACCAG
>JAEYUH010000072.1 GCA_023432725.1 Actinomycetes bacterium
AGGCCGTGGGAGCGGTAGCAGTACAGGGTGCCCGGCTCGGCGAACAGGTCTCGGGTGTGGGGACGGGGGCCCCGCACCGCGTGGGCCGCCAGGTCGTCGGTGCCGTCGTAGGCCTCGACCTCGGTGAGCCGCACCACCACGTCGTCCTGGCGCAACCGGCAGCCGAGCAGGCGCCGGGCCACCTCGACGGGTCCTGCGGTCAGGTCGATCACCCGCCCAGTGTGCCCGGCCGGCACCGGCCGCGCTAACCTCACTGGCATGCCGCTGCCACGCCCCGGGAACCTTCTCGCGGGCTGTGCTGCGCTCCTCGCGGCGGCGCTGCTGGCCGGCTGCCAGCCCATGCCTGCCGGGCCGACGACCGCACCCAACGCTCCGGTGACGAGCTCGCCGCCGGCGGCCTCCCCGTCCCCCACCCCCCTCGACCTGACGCTGCCGCACCGGGCCCGCCAGATGGTGGGGCGCCTGCTGGCCGCCGCCGGCGAGGGCGAGCTCATCATGGTGGCGGTGACCTCCGAGACCGCCACGATCAGCGTGCTCGGCCCGGACGGCGGCGAGCCCGCCACCTGGGCCTACCGCGACGGCAAGATCCAGCAGGTCGACAGCGACCTGCAGTATGTAGACCAGGCCAGCTTCGAGATCGACGACTTCGACATCTCCGACCTCGGCCGGCTGTTCCGGGTGGCTGCGGCGCTCTCCGGCTCGACGCAGCAGCAGACCCTCCAGATCGTCGACTACTCAGGGGGTCGCGTGGTGATGACCGTCACCACCAACCCCGAGTCGCGGACCGTCTTCTTCAATCCCGACGGCACCCTGCTGAGCGAGCTGAACTACCACACCGAGAAGGGCGTCACCGACGGCCTCGGTGTCGTGCTGGAAGGGATGGTCGCGGTCCAGCGCGTCGGCGTCGACTCCGCGACGGGGGCGTGGGTGGAGTACCGCGGGCCGGAGTCGACCACCATCCACCGCCAGCGCCCGGCGAAGGTCCCCGTCACCACGGTGAGCCGCGACGAGGTGCTCGACCTCGACGGGTTCGCGGCCGGTACCGTCGACCCCGGCGCGATCTGGCGCGTGGTCGAGCGAGAACTGGCCGGCGAAGACCTGCCGAAGGACGTGCCGTGGCGGGTGACTATCGACGACCGCAGCGAGACCGGCACCCCGCGGATGTACTTCACCGTCGGTGCCGACGAGTTCGCCACCGACCTGGCGGGGTCCCCGATCAGGGAACCCTGACCACGTCAGCGTGAGCGGGCGGCTGCCCGACCGCTTCCTGCATCGCCGCCAGCAGGTGCTCCGGCGCGCTCACGAGCAGGTACTCGGTAGTCCTCTCGTGGCCCTGGGTACCGACCTTGACCCCGTTCGGGGAGTAGATCCCGATCGCCGAGCCGATGTAGCGGCGGGTGTCGAACGCGAGCACCCCCACCGGGTGGCCACGGACCGTCATCATCTCCTGCAGCGCCTCGATCGGCAGGAACCCCTCGGCGCTGAACGAGACCACGACCACGCCGGCGCGCACCTGCGCGATCACCTCGGCCAGCGCGGCGGGCATCCGCAGCCGGGAGTTGAAGTCACTGCGTCCGGCTGCCTCCCTGGCATCGATGCGCTTGCAGGCGACGCCGTAGTGGGCCGGTGCGTCCCAGCGCACCAGGGTCTCCCAGACGTGGTAGTTGGCGAAGTACCGGTGCTGGTTGTAGGGCGGGTCGAGGTAGGCCAGGTCGACGGCGGGCACTTGCCCGACGGCGACCCTGACATCACTGCGCAGCGCCCGCCCCGTCCCGGGGGTGAGGACGGGGGCCCGCATCCGCAGCGGCCGCAGCGCCCTGGGCGCCCACTGCTTGAGGTAGGCCATCTGGAGGCCCACCGTGGAGTCCACCGCGTCAGCGGCCTCCAGCAGCGCGGTGAGCAGCAGGGGGCGCAGTGGCCCGTCGGGGTAGAGGTCGTCGATCCCCTGGCGGATGGCGTCGATCCGCATCGCGTTGGTGGGGTGGAAGTAGCGGGCTCGCTCGGCGAACACCTCGGTCACGTAGCCGCGCCGGTCGGGCAGGGCGGCCAGCCTGCCGAGCGCCTGTTCGACCTCGGCGGGGTCGACGCTGTCCGCGGGGGTCTCCACATAGCACTGGGCCAGCACCTCGGAGTAGGAGGCGGTGTCGACGGCGGTGACGTGGACCCCCCTGCGGCAGAACTCCTGGGCCACCCGGGTGGTGCCGGTGAACAGGTCGAGCGCGGTCCGGGCGCCGGACGCGTCCAGCAAGGCGCCCAGCTCAGCGACCAGTCGGCGCTTGGAGCCCAGGTACTTGATCACGCCTTGCCGAGCGCACCGTCGGCGAAGGTGTCGCACTGGTCGGGGCTGCCGCTGCGGTAGCCACGGGCCAGCCAGAACTTGCGCTGCTCCGACGAGCCGTGGGTCCACGACTCCGGCGACACCTGGCCGGTGGAGGCCTCCTGGATCCGGTCGTCGCCGACCGCCTTCGCCGCGTCGGCAGCACGCAGGATGTCGTCCTGGGTGATCGCCTCGATCGGCGAGGCGGGGTCGCTGGCGGCGTTGGCGAACCACACCCCTGCGAAGCAGTCGGCCTGCAGTTCGAGCCTCACCTGCGGCGAGGTGGGCCCGGTCTGCTGGCCCGCAGCCTGGACCTGGTCGAGGGTCCCGATCAGGTTGGAGATGTGGTGACCGTACTCGTGCGCGATCACGTAGGCCTCGGCGGCGTCCCCACCGGCGGCGCCCAGCCGACCCTCCAGCATCTGGTCGAAGAAGCCGGTGTCGAGGTAGATGGTCTGGTCGGCGGGGCAGTAGAACGGGCCGACGGCCGAGGTGGCGGTGCCGCAGGCGGTTGCCTGCTGGCCCGTGAAGGTGACGGTCTTCGTCTCCTGGTAGGACTCAAGCTGCGTCGCCCAGAACGCCTGGATCGAGTTCGTGTAGGCCACGAACCGGCAGTCGCGGTTGGCCTCGATGTCGGAGCCCTTGCGGCACTCGGCGTACGGGTTCTCCCCCTGCTGCGGCCCGGCCGGGGCCCCGCCGAGCAGGGCGCCGGGATCGAAGCCGAAGACCAGGGCGAGGATGAGGACGACGATGCCGGCACCGCCGCCGAGCGCGATTCCGCCTCCCCGCGAGCCGCCCGAACCCATCTGCGAGCTGTCGAGCCTGGCGCCGGAACGGTACTGCATTCTGCCTCCTCAGCCGGGGGTGCCCCTGAGCATAGCCCGGGGAGCCTGTTTGGTTTCGTACCCCGGCTCGGCCATCATGAACCGATGCGGATCATCGGTGTCGAGGTTGCCGGAGGTGCACCCGTCTTCAGCCGGGTGCTGCCGCACGGTGCCGATCCGCACCGGCTGGCCTGGGAACGCGGGTACCGGATCATCCGGCCGCTCTCGGTGAGCGGCCACGCTCCCGACCTCTCGCTCATGCTCCAGGTGGCGCGGCACGGCCGCCGGGTGAACCATCGCGCGGTCCCCCGCACCAGGTCGACCGACCCCGGCCTCGAACTCACCGCCGACATCACCCCGGTGGTGCGTCAGCGGCTGGCCGCCTATGCGATCACGCTCTCCCCGCTCGGCATTCTCGCCACCCAGTTCTCCGACAAGACGGCGGTGCCGGGGATGTGGGGGCTGCCCGGCGGTGGCATCGACGACGGCGAGGCACCCGCGCAGGCTGTGGTGCGTGAGGTGGACGAGGAGACCGGCCAACTGCTGGAGATCTCGCACCTGCTCGATGTGCAGACCGACCACTGGATCGGACGCTCCCCCACCGGCCTGGTCGAGGACTTCCACGCCGTCCGGATCATCTTCGCCGGACGCTGTGCCGCACCGACCGAGCCCGTCGTCCACGACATCGGGGGGACGACGGCAGCGGCCGCCTGGGTGCCGCTGGTGCGCTGGGCGTCGCTGCCCTGGTCGTCCAGCGCCCGCTCACTGCTCGAGCGGCACCTGCAGGTGGTCGCCGACGCCTGGCGGGCGGCCGGATAGCACAACGCGGCCCACGGCCGGAGCCGTGGGCCGCGAAGCGTCAGGTCAGCGGCGGAAGTAGGACAGGATCCGCAGGATCTCGATGTACAGCCACACCAGGGTCACGGTGAGACCGAAGGCGCCTCGCCAGGACTCGCTGGCCGGTGCCCGCATCGCGATTCCGCGCTCGATGAAGTCGAAGTCGAGGATCAGGTTGAACACCGCGAGCCCAACACCGACGGCTGACGCGAGCAGCGCGATCCAGCTCACCTGGCCGGTGACCGAGATGATGCCCATGTCGATGCCGAACAGCGACAGCACGAGGTTCACCAGCAGCACGCCGGCGTAGGCCATCGTCCCGATCACCACCATCTGGCGGAACTTGTTCGTGACCCGGATCCGGAAGAACTTGTACGCGGCGAGGGTGGCGCCGGCGGCGACGAAGGTGCCCATCACGGCAGGGATCACGATGCCGGGGTAGATCATCTCGAAGACGAGACTGATCGCGCCGAGGAAGACGCCCTCGATGGCGGCGTACGCCAGCACGAAGCCGGGCTTGATCTGGCGGCGGAAGCTCACCAGCAGGACGACTCCGAAGGAGACGAGGGCGCCGACGATCATGGCCGGCTGGAGCAGCGAGAAGGGGATTGTCCCCGAGGTGAAGCCTACGAAGGTGAGTGCGGCGACGAGGATGACCGTTCCGAGCGTGATCGCCGACTTGGTGATCACGTCGTCGATGGTCATCACATCGGCAGGAGCCTGCTGGACGGGCGGCTGGACCGGCTGGCCGTACTGCTGCTGCGCGTACGGGTCGTAGCCGGGCATCCCGGGCTGCCCGGGGTACTGCGGGCCCGGCGGGTAGGTGGCCTGGGGCGGCTGGGCCCACTCGGCCTTCGTGAGAACCGGGTTGCTGCTCTGCATGGGGATCTGTCCTCCTGTGGTGGGCGGTGGTTGAGCACCGTCGACGTCCATGGTAGGCGACACGGCTGTGAGTTCCCTGTGGCGCCGCGGCCGTCCGCGAGGGGCGAACAGCCTGCCGGCACGGTGGTGCCCCCAATGGGATTCGAACCCATACTCGAGCGGGTTTAAGCCGCCTGCCTCTACCGGTTGGGCTATGGGGACCTGGGCCCAGCCTAACGACGGACGCCGAAGGCGACGGGCTGGCGCGACCTCAGGCCACGAGATCACCGATGATGCCGTCGAGGATGTCAGCTTCGCTCACCTGCAGCGGCAGGCCCACCCGCTCCCCGACCCGGGCGCAGATCAGACCGCCGGCGCAGATCACATCCGCACGCCCCGGCACCATCGTGGGCAGCGCCAGCACCTCGCTGATCGGGAGGTCGAGCAGGCGTGCGGTGAGTTCGGTGAGATCGTCGCGCTGAGTCACCGAGCCGTGCACCAGCGCCGAGTCGTAGACCGGCAGCCCGAGCGCCAGCGCGGCCAGGCTGGTGGCGGTGCCGCCCACGCCGACCCAGGAGGCGGCCTCGGCGAAGGCGATCCCCGAGTCGTCCAGCAAGTCGTCGATGTGTGCGGCCGCAGCGGCGACCTCCGCCGCGGTGGGCGGGTCCGAGGCGAGGAACCGTTCCCGCACCCGAACCGAGCCGATGTCGAGCGAGACCGCGTGCCGCAGGTCGCCACCACTGCCGAGGACCAGTTCGGTGGAGCCACCCCCGATGTCGACCACCAGGACGGGCTGCGCCAGGTCGCCGAGCCCGCCCACTGCGCCGGTGAAGGAGAGCCGGGCCTCCTCCTGGCCACTGATCACCTCGGCCGGCACGCCCACCCGGGCCAGCACCCCGGAGAAGAAGGCGTCGGAGTCGCCGGCGTCGCGCGCCGCGGAGGTCGCCACCACGCGCCGCCGGGCGACATCGAGCCGTTCCAGAACGGCGGCGTACTCGTCGAAGGCGGCAAGGGTGCGCTCCAGGGCGTCCGGGTGGAACCGTCCGGTGGCGTCGACCCCCTGGCCGAGCCGGGTGATCCGCAGCGCGCGTTCGACCGGCCGGACGCGTCCGTCGTGCACCTCGGCGACCAGCAGCCGCACCGAGTTGGTGCCGCAGTCGATCGCCGCGAGCCGCTCAGCCACGAGCCGCCACGCAGGGAACCGCCGCGTCCCGCAGCAGCCCGACGGCCTCGTCCCCCAGCGGGTTGACCGCTGGGCCCGCGGCCAGGGAGTGGGCGACCAGCACGTGCAGGCACTTCACCCGATCCGGCATGCCGCCTGCGCTGATCCCCGCGATCTCCGGCACCTCGCCGTGCCGGGACCTGTCGGCGAGGTAGGCCTCGTGCGCCGCGCGGTAGCCGGCGGCCAGGTCCTCATCGTCGTTGAGGCGAGCAGTCATCTCGGCCATCACGCCGCGCGCCTCGAGGGTCGACACGGCGGAGGTGAGGACGGGGCAGGTGAGGTAGTAGGTGGTGGGGAAAGGAGTGCCGTCGGGCAGTCGCGGCTCCGTGACCACCACCCCGGGATGGCCGCCGGCGCAGCGCCAGGCGATCCCCAGCACCCCGCGCGGGGGCCGTCCGAGTTGTTCGGTGATGGTCGCCTCATCGGCGGCTGTCATGGGCTCCCAGGCTGACACCCCGCCATTCTCGCATCCCGCCCACCGCGCAAACTTCGGCCAGATAGCCCACCCGCGCGGCAGATACGTCAGCCAGATCCGCTGAGTGGCAGAAGTTGGACGAGCCCGGTCCAGTGAACCGGGGAACCGTCCCCGCGGTTCAGCGGGTGGTGACCTTGCGGACGGGGGCGTCGGCGGTCCGGATCGAGCCCCAGAGCTTGTCCCACCACATCGGGTCGTGCTCGCCGGCGGGGAGTCGCTGTTCGGCCTCGATGGCCACGCCGCCGCCGATCGGCTCGCCGTCCTCGCCGATCACCCGGTAGCCGATCTCGCCCGGCATCACCCAGCCGAGCCGATCCCGCGCCTGGGCCTTGACGTAGTCGGGGTTGCTCCAGCGGTCGAGTTCGCCCTCGAGCTCGGCGATCCGCTCGGTGCGTTCGGCGATCTGCTGGTCGGCGAGCGCCAGCTGGTGCTGCTGGTCGAGGTAGATCCGCAGGCTGGACGCGTACGACAGGCCCAGCAGCACGAACACCGCGATCAGGACGAGCGCCCGTCCGGTGACCCTGGCGCCGAGGCTGAGCAGCGTGGCACGGGCCCCCTGCGAGGGGACGGCCTCCAGCTCGGCGGCCAGCGGCTCCGGTTCGGGGGCGGACGCACGAGTACCGGTCCGGGGACGCCGTGAGCGTCCCGGACCGGTACTTGCCGAGCGTGGGCTACGCGAATCGCGAGCCATGTCCCCTGACCTTCATCGGGTCAAGGATAGGTGGCTCAGCCCTTGAACCGCGGGAAGGCGGCGGCACCGGCGTAGCGGGCCGCGTCCTCCAGGTCCTCCTCGATGCGCAGCAGCTGGTTGTACTTGGCCACCCGCTCGCTGCGGGCCGGGGCACCGGTCTTGATCTGCCCGCACCCGAGGGCGACGGCCAGGTCGGCGATCGTGGTGTCCTCGGTCTCGCCGGAGCGGTGGCTCATCATCGTGGAGTAGCCGGAGCGGTGGGCCAGGGTGACGGCGTCGATGGTCTCGGTCAGCGTGCCGATCTGGTTCACCTTCACCAGCAGCGAGTTGGCGGTGCCGGTGTCGATGCCGCGCTGCAACCGCTCGACGTTGGTGACGAACAGGTCGTCGCCGACCAGCTGCACCTTGTCACCGAGCTGCTCGGTGATGGTCTTCCAGCCGTCCCAGTCGTCCTCGTTCAGCGGGTCCTCGATCGAGACCAGCGGGTACTTGGCGACCAGGTCGGCGTAGTAGGAGGTCATCTCCGCGGCGGATTTCTTGCCACCCTCGAAGGAGTAGGTGCCGTCCTCGTTGTAGAACTCGGAGGCGGCCACGTCCAGCGCCAGCGCGACGTCCTTGCCGGGGGTCAGGCCGGCCTTCTCGATCGCCTCGATGATGAGGTCGAGGGCTGCGGCGTTGCTCTCAAGGTTCGGGGCGAAGCCGCCCTCGTCGCCCAGGCCGGTGGCCAGACCACGCGACTTCAGGACCGACTTGAGGGCGTGGTACACCCCGGCGCCCATCTCGAGCGCCTCGGCGAAGGTGGCCGCGCCGATCGGGGCGATCATGAACTCCTGGATGTCGACGTTGGAGTCGGCGTGGGAGCCACCGTTGAGAATGTTCATCATCGGAACCGGCAGCAGGTTGGCGGTCGGGCCGCCCAGGTAGCGGTAGAGGGGCAGGCCGACGTACTCGGCGGCGGCATGCGCGACGGCGAGCGAGACGCCGAGGATGGCGTTGGCGCCGAGGGTGGCCTTGTTCGGAGTGCCGTCCAGCTCGATCATCGCCTCGTCGATGGCGCGCTGCGCGGTGGCGTCTTCACCCATCACCTCCGGCGCGATCTGCTCGATGATGTTCTCGACGGCCTTCAGGACGCCCTTGCCGCCGTAGTGGGCATCGTCGCCGTCACGCAGTTCGACGGCCTCGAACGCACCGGTCGACGCGCCGGACGGGACGGCCGCGGTACCTTCGGAGCCGTCCTCGAGGACGACCTGGACCTCGACGGTGGGGTTCCCGCGCGAGTCGAGGATCTGGCGCGCGCCAATCTGGTCGATGAATGCCACTGTTCAGCCTTTCAGAAGTGGTTCTTTCCACCGCCCACACTATCGCTTTTGCTCCGCCTCCTTCAGGCCGGCCTCGAGCCCGCGCAGGGCGGTGCGGGTCTCCTGCTCGGGGTCGAGCCCGAGCGCCTCGCAGACCGCCACCAGCCGCAGGAACTCCGCACCCACGGCGTCGGGGTCCATCGCACGGACCTCGATCCCGAACCGGTCCGGCTGCAGGCCGTGGCTGCGCGCCCGCGTGATCACCTTGTGGGCCCGGGCCAGCGCCGAGAGTTGCTGGGGGATGCCGTCGAGGACCGATTCCCGGCTCTTCTCGATGGCCTTCTTCTGCTCCCACGACGCGATGAGGTCCTCGGGGACGGCGGCGTCGGAGAAGACGTAGGGGTGCCGGGCGATCAGCTTGTCGGCGATCCGGGTGGCGACGTCCTCGATGTCGAACCGACCAGACTCCGACGCGATCTCGGCGTGGAACAGCACCTGCAGCAACAGGTCGCCCAGCTCCTCCAGCAGGTCGGCGTCACCGCCGGCCTCGATCGCTTCGATCACCTCGCAGGTCTCCTCGACCAGGTAGTGAACCAGCGACGTGTGGGTCTGCTCGGCGTCCCACGGACAGCCGGCGCGCAGGGCGTGCATCACGCCGATCAGCCGGGCTACCTGCGGGTAGTCCCCCATCGGTCAGCCGTTGGCGGTAGGGCTGGGGGCCGGGCTGGACAGCGACCCGCTGCCCGTCTCGAGCTGCCCGAGGGTGGCGTCCCAGCTGCCGTAGCGCGGGTTGACCACGACGGGAATCGTCGCTGCGGTGGTGGCGAAGTCGGTCTCGCCGAGCTCGGTGCGGACCAGCAACGCTGCGGCGTAGTCGTCGACGATCTGCGCCATCCCCGGCTGCTCGCTCAGCGCGGTCAGGTCGGTGTACTGAGCGATGGTCTCTTTACGGTCGTCCTCGCTGGTCGTGACGCCGCGCTCGGCGCCGACCGCGCGGCCGACCTCGTTGCCGATCAGGACGGTGGCTGCCAGCCGGCGCTGGGCGCCCGCCTGCTCCGGAGACTCGAAAATGGTGGCCAGCGCCTGGGCTACCTGGTCGACCTGGGTCTCGGTGATGACGACCTGGTTGACGGTGGCCGCGGTCGCAGGGCTCTGCCCCGCGCACCCGGTCAGTGCCAGCACCGCGGCGAAGACTGCTCCAACCGCCCTGACGGCGCGTCCCATGCTCGACTCCCTAGCTCGTCTCGAACGGTGTGATCCTAGCCGCTGGCGCTCACCGGGTAGACATCGGCGAGCACCTGACTCGCCCACGCGAGCAGCTCGGCGTCCGAGACCGGCTGGCCGGCGATCGGACGCGTCATCGGGCGCGGCACGAGGATGAACCCGGACGCCTTGCGCAGCTGCGAGCCCGGATAGACCCGCGCCAGCCGCACCTGGGCAGCCTCGCCGAGGTCGGCGGGGGCGAACCGGATGTGGTTGCCCTGCGCCACCACCTCGGTGACACCCCGGCGGCGCGCCTCCAGCCGGAACGCAGCCACCGCGAGCAGTGCCTCGACCGGCGGCGGCGGGTCGCCGTACCGGTCGACGAGTTCCTCCCGCACAGCGGCGAGGTCGGCCCCGGTGGTGACCTGCGCCAGCCGCTTGTACATCTCCAGCCGCAGCCGCTCGCTCTCGATGTAGTCGGTGGGCAGGTGGGCGTCCACCGGCAGCTCGATCCGCATCTCCGGCTCGGGCTCGGCGTCCTCGCCGCGGAACTCGGCCACCGCCTCGCCGACCAGCCTGATGTAGAGGTCGAAGCCCACCTCAGCGATGTGGCCGGACTGCTCGCCGCCGAGCAGGTTCCCGGCGCCGCGGATCTCGAGGTCCTTCATCGCGATCGCCATGCCGGCGCCCAGGTCGGTGTGAGCGGCCATCGTCGCCAGCCGGTCGTGGGCGGTCTCGGTGAGCGGCTTCTCCGGCGGGTAGAGGAAGTAGGCGTAGCCGCGCTCGCGGCCGCGTCCGACCCGGCCCCGCAGCTGGTGCAGCTGGGACAGCCCGAGCAGGTCGGCCCGCTCGATCTGCAGCGGGTGCGCGGGCGAGATGACGAGGCCTGCCTCCACGATCGTGGTGCAGACCAGGACGTCGTAGCGCCGCTCCCAGAAGTCGACCATGACCTGCTCGAGGGCGTGCTCGTTCATCTGCCCGTGGGCGACCGCGATCCGCGCTTCCGG
>JAEYUH010000204.1 GCA_023432725.1 Actinomycetes bacterium
TCGATCCCGAGCAGTTCCTGGGCGTTGATCGCGCAGGCGAACGGTTCGGCGGCCGAGGCCTCGTCGAAGCCCACTCCGTCGGGGATCCGGTTGAGGCCGTCCACCTTGAGCACGGCGTGCGGCACCACCATGTACTCGGCGAAGCCGCCGTCGTACTGGTAGCCGATCGAGGTCTGGTTCGCGCAGACCGCCATCCACCCCTTGCGGCACTCGTAGCACTCGCCGCAGGGCACGGCCGCGATCACCTGGGCGCGGTCGCCGACCTCCCAGCCGGAGACGTTGGCGCCGACCTCGGCCACCTCGCCGGCGATCTCGTGACCCAGCACCCGCGGGGGAGTGAGGTTCTGGTGGCCGTTGTGGAAGATCTTGACGTCGGTGCCGCAGGTCGAGCAGTTGCGGACCCGCAGCAGGATCTCGTCGTCGGTGATCCGGGGGATCGGGGCGTCCTCGATCCGCACGTCGCCGGGGGCGTGGAAGCGCAGCACCAACATGTCAGTTCACCTCGGCGGGGCTCAGCAGCCGCAGCACCTCGTCCACCGAGGACGTGGAGCGCAGGCGTTCGGCGGCCTCGGCGTCCAGCAGCACCTCGGCCAGCGCGGCCAGGATCGGCAGGTGGTCGTCGGCAGCCGACGCGATCGGGATGCACAAGGTGACCGGGCTGCCGTCCCAGTCGACGGGCTCGGCGAACTGGAGGAAGCCCAGCGCCGGCTTGCGGACGTAGCCGCGGGACTCGTTGGTGCCGTGCGGGATCGCGACGCCCTCGCCGAGGTAGGTGGAGACCTGGAGCTCGCGGGCGAACATGCCGTCGATGTACTCGGCGGTCACCGCCCCGGCGTCGAGCAGCACCTGGCCGCAGAGCCGGATGGCCTCGTCCTTGGTGGTGGGGGCCAGGCCGAGCCGAACGGAGCCGGGGGCGAGGATCGGGTCGCTGGACAAGGCTGATCTCCGTTCTGCTGGTTCGTCACCGGGTCAGCCCGGCGCCGGAGGAGTTGGATCTACAAAACCACACAAGCAAAGACATGTCAATGCAATCCCACATGGATGCCCTGGCCGCCACCAGGGAGCCGCGCGGACATGGGGAAGGGGGCCGCGGAGCCCCACATCTGTCCGCGTCCCCCTTCCAGGTGGACCGGCCCGGAGGCGATCTCCGGGCCGGCAGGGCGGGCGCTAGGTCGACGTCCGCACTCCGTTGGCCTGCTGGACCATCTCGACCACCTCGTCGTAGCGCGGGCTGCCGAGGAAGTTGTCCACCGCGACGTGGGTGGCCGACGGAGTCTTCTCCTTGGCCCGGTCGATCAGGTCCTTGTGGGAGACGACCACTTCGTAGTTGTCCTCAAGGTTGGCGATCGCCTTGTTCACCACCTGCACCTCGGGGTAGCCGGCGGACTGGATCTTCTTGCGCAGGACGGAGGCGCCCATCGCCGAGGAGCCCATGCCCGCATCGCAGGCGAAGACGATGGTCTTGATCGGGCCGGTGATGGCCTCGGCCGGGGTGGTGAGCATGCCGGCCACCGAGGACTTCCTGCCCTTGAGGGCCTCCATCTCCGCGGTCGCGGCGGCCAGGTCGCCTGCCTCGTCCTTGTCCTTGCCGAGCCGCAGCAGCAGGGCGGCGACGACCATGGTGACCGCAGCCGAGGCGACCACTGCCAGCGTCACCCCCAGGAAGCTGTCCGGTGCCGTCTGGGCGTAGACAGCGATGATCGAGCCGGGGGCCGCGGGAGCCCGCAGGCCGACGCCGAACATCACGTTCACGAACACGCCCGTCATGCCGCCGGCGATCATGGCCAGGATCAGGATCGGCTTCATCAGGACGTACGGGAAGTAGATCTCGTGGATGCCGCCCAGGAAGTGGATGATCGCCGCGCCCGGCGCAGACGCCCTGGCGGCCCCCTTGCCGAAGAACATGTAGGCCAGCAGCAGGCCCAGGCCCGGACCGGGGTTGGCCTCCAGCAGGAACAGAACGGACTTGCCGGCCTCGACCACCTGCTGGGTGCCGAGCGGGGTGAGGATGCCGTGGTTGATCGCGTTGTTCAGGAACAGCACCTTCGCAGGCTCGATCAGGACGGAGGTCAGCGGCAGCAGACCGGTGTTGACCAGCCAGCCGACAGCCGCGCCGGCCGCGTTCGAGATCGCGGTGACGATCGGGCTCATGAAGAAGAAGCCGAAGATCGCCAGGATGCCGCCCCAGATGCCGGCGGAGAAGTTGTTGACGAGCATCTCGAAGCCGGGTCGGATCTTGTGCTCCCAGAGGGCGTCGATCTTCTTCATCGACCAGCCGCCGAGCGGGCCCATGATCATGGCGCCCATGAACATCGGGATCGAGGTGCCGGTGATGACGCCCATCGTGGCGATCGCGCCGACGACGCCGCCCCGGACGTCGTAGACGAGCTTGCCGCCGGTGTAGCCGATCAGGATCGGCAGCAGGTAGGTGATGGTCGGTCCGACGATCCCCCCGCCGTCGAAGGCGCCCCAGCCGCCGAGCGCTGCGACCCAGCCGTCCTCGGGCTGGGGGGAGATGAGGTTGATCCAGCCGACCTTGATGAAGATGGCAGTGATGAGGCCCCAGGCGATGAAGGCCCCGATGTTGGGCAGAACCATGTTGGACAGGAAGGTCCCGAACTTCTGCACCGCTACCCGAGCGGAACCCGTCCGCGCCGTAACTTCGGTAGTCATGGTGACTTCCTCACTAGACGTAGGTGGCAGTCGGGTGGCTCTGCGGCGAGCGTCCGACCTGTAATGGGTAGATAAAACCACTCAGTCGGGCACACGTCAAGCAAAAGCCACAAGAAAACACAAGACAACAGACATGTGGACATCGGCCAAGCCGGAGTTGGCGCCCCGCAGCCGCGCACGCCGCCCGGGTAGCTCCAGAGGGAGGTGGCGCAACTTCCGTCAGATATCGGGCCCGGCCGACAGCTGTGGCGGCCGGGTGGCCTGGGCGGCAGAAGTTGCCGGCGTCAGCCGGTGACCTGGTCCTCGGACAGGTGGTCGTGGCGGTTCAGCCAGACCAGGGCGGGCGGCCAGTCGGGGCCGGGGTGGGTCTCGAGCAGGGTGTGCCCGGTGTTGTTCATCACGAGCCAGGCCGTCAGGCGTCCCTGCTCGCCGGGCTGCCAGCCGAGCAGGGCGTGCAACAGGTACTGGCTGAACCAGGCATGGGTCACCACGGCGACCAGCCGGTCGGTCTCCCCGAACCGGGTCACCAGCGCGTCGACCACGTCGCAGGCCCGGTGCCAGGCGGCCAGCGGCACCTCGAAGGGGCGGCGGTGCCAGCCGTCCTCGTCGGCCTCATCCGGCAGGACGAGGTGCGGGCTGAGCTCGAGCAGCGCGCTCGCCGGGCTGCCGGGATGAGCCTGGCCGGTGACCTGCGGGCCCTCGTCCTGGCCCTCGAAGACGCCGCCGACCTCGTGGAGCAGGGCGTGGCCCTCCAGGGGGAGGTCGAGCGCACGGGCGATCGGGGCGGCGGTGGCCACCGCACGGCGCATCAGCGAGGTGAGCATCACGTCCGGACGGGGCAGCTGCTCGGCGAGGAACCGGTTGGCGAGCAGCTCGGCCTGGCGCCGTCCGAGCGGGGTGAGGTCGGGATCGGGGCTGCGGCCGGCCCAGCTGCCGGTGTCGGCGTGGATCCGGTTGTTCTGCGACTCGCCGTGACGAACCAGGAGCAACCGCATGCCCCTAGGATTCCACACTCGGCGGGGTGTTCCGGCGATCAGCCGGCGGTGCGCACCAGGCAGCCGTCAGGACTGGCGAAGGGCAGCAGGGCCACGGGTCGTCCGGCCGCCGCCTCCAGCATCCCCTGGTGGATGCCGCACACCACTTCGGGCCTGCGGCGGGCGGCGTCCAGCAGCGGGCAGGTCTGCAGCAGGATCCCCTCCGGCGTCGCGGTGGGGGTGAAGCCCTGCCGTGCCAGCACCTGCATCACAGCGTGCTCGGCCGGCTGCCCGTGGTCGGCGAGCCGTTCCCCCCAGCCCTTGCCGAGCGCCACCGCCGCTGCCCTGGGGTCGGGCCCGGTGGCGAGCTGGTCGCTGACCGCCTCGATCAGGGCCTGCTGGTCGGCGGCGATCGGATCGTCCTGGTCGACCACCTGTCGCCCGGCCAGGGTCGCGGTGTAGCGCCGGGACGGGCGGCCCCGGCGGCCCGGCGGCACGGTCTGCACGGCGGCGAAGCCGGTGGTGACGAGGTGGTCGAGCTGGTTGCGGACGGTGTTCGGGTGACCCCCGAGTTCCGCGCTGAGCTCGGTGATGGTGACCGGCGCGGACCAGCCTGCCAGCGCCCGCAGCACCCGCAGCGCGGCCGGACGCGGACGGTCGGCGCGGGCGGGGCGCGGGCCGGGCAGGCGTCGTTCGCTCATACCTCGCAGCGTAGTGTATTTTTCCAGCATTGCCTGTATAAAAGGATCCGACGTGTTGCTGACCACCTCCCCGCTGCCCGCGCCGGCAGCCCCCCGCCGGCGCGGGTCCGGAGTCAGGCTCGTCATCCTTGCCGGCGGTGGCGCGTGCCTGCTGACCGGGTTGAACGCCGCGCTGGTCCGGCTCGAAGTCTGGGCGCCGGTGCCCTCGCAGCGGGCGGGAGACGTCCACGGCCTGGTCATGGTGCTCGGCTTCCTCGGCACGCTCATCGCGCTCGAGCGGGCTCAGGCGCTGCAGCGGTCCTGGGCCTACCTGGCGCCGGCCCTGCTCGGGATCGGCGGCCTCGTCCTGCTGACCCCCGCCCCGGTGTTGCTCGGCCAGTTGCTGCAGGTGGAAGGGGCGGCGCTGTTCGTGGTGGTCTACCTGGCGCTGTGGCGGCGGGCTCCCCGTCCGATGGTGGCGGTCCAGGTGCTCTCGGCGGTGCTGGCGCTGGCCGGTGCGGTGATGGCGCTGACCGACATCCCTGCCGCCGTGTGCTGGCTGGTCGGCTTCGTCGTCGTGACCATAGCCGCCGAGCGCGCCGAACTCGCGCAGCTGTGGATGGGACCGAGGGCCGAGACCGTCCTGCTCACCCTCGCGGCCCTGCTGACGACGGCGATCATCGCCTCCGCCGTGGTGCCGGCGGTCGGTGAACGCGCGGTCGGCCTCGCCCTGGTCGCGACCGCCGGCTGGCTGCTCGTCCGCGACGTCGTCCGCCGCCAGCTGACCCTCACCGGTCAGCGGCGGTTCATCGCCCTCGCCCTGCTGGCCGGGTACTGCC
>JAEYUH010000218.1 GCA_023432725.1 Actinomycetes bacterium
ACCGCGCTGGGGATGCGGGTGATGGGCTACGACCCCGGCATCACCGTCGAGCACGCCTGGAAACTGTCCAGCTTCGTCGAGCACGTCACCAACCTCGACCAGATGCTGAAGCGGGCCGACATCGTGACCCTGCACGTCCCACTGGTGGACGGCACCCGCAACCTGGTCGGCGGCCGCGAGCTGGGTCTGATGAAGCGCTCCGCGGTGCTGATCAACTTCTCCCGGGGACCGATCGTCGACCAGGACGCGGTGGTGGAGGCGCTGGAGGCCGGACACCTGCGCGGCTACGTGTGCGACTTCCCCACCCCCGAGCTGAACAAGCGGCCGAAGGTGGTGACCCTGCCCCACTTGGGCGCCTCGACCGCCGAGGCGGAGGAGAACTCGGCCCGGATCGCGGTCGACGAGCTGCGCGCCTACCTCGAGGAGGGCTCGATCACCAACGCGGTGAACTTCCCCGACGCCGTGCTGCCGCGCGGGGAGGGCACCGCGCGGATCGCGATCGCCAACTCCAACGTGCCGAACATGGTGGGCCAGATCTCCACCCTCGTCGCAGCGTCCGGGCTCAACATCGCCGATCTGCTGAACAAGTCGCGCGGCGAGCTGGCCTACACGCTGGTGGACGTGGAGGGCGAGGTGCCCGACACCCTGCTGGCCCAGATCCGGGGCATCGACGGGGTGCTGTCAGCCCGCCTCATCTAGCTCTGCGCCGCCGGGGACTCCCGGCCTGAGCTACCCGGCCGGGGCGATGTTGACGTGCCACCGGACGCCGAACCGGTCGACGAGCTGTCCGTAGTCGTCACCCCACGGCTGCCGTTCCAGCGGCGTCACCACCTGGCCGCCCGCCGACAACCCGTCCCAGTAGCCGCGCAGCGCCTCGCTCTCGTCGCCGGCGATGCTCACCTGGACGTTGTTGCCCGGCTGCAGCGGGACGTCCATCCCCTCGGCATGGTCGCTGGCGAACAGGTGGAACCCGGCAGGGGTATCCAGGGCTGCATGCATCACGCCGTCGACATCCATCCCGAAGTCGCGGAAGCTGGTGACGTCCGGGGTACCGCCGAGGACCGAGGCGTAGAAGTCCATCGCCTCGGCGCAGTTGCCGTTGAACGTGATGTACGGATTGAGTTGCTGGGCCATTGTTCCTCCTTGTGCGGACGAGATGGTGCCACTGTGCCACCGGGCTCCGACAGTTGCACCGGTAGCTGGCCCGCGCAACCCGGCCCGCGACCCGGCGTCGTTGCGGTGCCACGGGTCAGGACGCGGCCAGCCACTGCCTGGCCAGCGCGATCCTGGCCTCCACCTGGTCTGTGGTGGCCTGCGCCAGCGGCGGTCCGCCCGCCTCCCGGCGCAGGCCGGCGTGGACGTGGCTGTGCGGGATCCCCCTCACGCGTGCGAGCTGCGCGACCAGCGAGTTGAGTTCCTTGCGCCGGGTCTCCAGCGCCCGGTAGAGGCTCACAGTGTCGGGCACGCGCTCCTGCCGGTCGCGGCGGGCCTGCCGCCGCAGCTGGCGGCGCTGCCGCTCCTGCAGCAGCGAGGCGACCTGATCGGGCTCGAGCAGGCCGGGCAGGCCCAGGTAGTCGGCCTCGTCCGCGCTGGCCGGATCTGCGGTCAGCCCGTACTGGCGGGCGTCGAACAGGACGTGGTCGAACACGGCCGCCGACTCCAGCGCCTGGAACGTCCCGTCGCCGGTGTCGGCGGTGTCCCGCGACCTGCGGGCCTCGGCGAGCAACGCCTCCTCAGGCGCCCACAGGTCGTCGGTCCGCGGCCTGCCGAGAATGTGGTCGCGCTGCCGCTCCAGCGCCCCCGCGTGGGCGAGCAGGATCGGCACGGTGGGCAGAAAGACCGTGGCGAGCTCACCGCGTCGCCGGCTGCGGACGAACCGTCCTACCGCCTGGGCGAAGAAGAGCGGGGTCGAGATCGCGGTGGCGTACACCCCCACCGCCAGCCGTGGCACGTCCACTCCCTCCGAGACCATCCGGACCGCGACCATCCAGCGTGCTGTGGAGTCGGTGAACCCGGCGATCCGCCGGCTGGCCGCCGCGTCGTCCGAGAGCACCAGCGTCGCCGGCTCCCCGGTGAGTTCCTCGATGGCCCGCGCGTAGGCGCGGGCCTGTCTTTGATCTGTGGCGATCACCAGCCCTGCGGCATCGGGGACGTGGCGCCGCACCTCGGTCAACCGCTGGTCGGCAGCGGACAGCACCGCGGCGATCCACTCCCCGCTCGGGTCGAGAGCGGTGCGCCAGGCCTGCGCTGTGATGTCCTTGGTGAGCGGTTCGCCCAACCCGGCGGCGAGCTCGTCACCGGCCTTGGTGCGCCACCGCATCCCGCCCCCGTAGGCCATGAACACGACGGGGCGGACCACGTGGTCGCGCAACGCGTCGGCGTAGCCGTAGGTGTAGTCGGCCACCGAGCGGCGGGTGCCGTCCGCGTCCTCGAGGTAGGTGACGAACGGGATCGGGGTGGCGTCGGAGCGGAACGGGGTGCCGGTCAGCGCCAGGCGCCGGGTGGCGAGCGCGAAGGCCTGACCGACCGCCTCGCCCCAGCTGAGGTTGTCACCGGCGTGGTGGATCTCGTCGAAGATCACCAGGGTGCGGGCCCGCACCGTCAGCGCCTCCCAGGCGAACTGCCGCACCGCCACCCCGGCGTAGGTGACCACCATGCCGTGGTACTGCCGGGAGCGGCCCTTGCGCGAACCGCCCAGCCCGGGGTGGAGCTGGATGCCCACCCTGGCGGCGGCCTCCGTCCACTGCACCTTGAGGTGCTCGGTGGGCGCGACGACGATCACCTGCTCGATGGTCCGGTCGGCGAGCAGGTCGGTGGCCACCCGCAGCGCGAAGGTGGTCTTGCCCGCCCCTGGCGTGGCGACGGCGAGGAAATCCCGGGACTGAGAGCCTCGGTACTTCGCCAGCGCCTCCTCCTGCCAGGCCCGCAACCGTGCCGCGGTGCCCCACGCGGCCCGTCCCGGGTATGCCGGGGACAGCTGCCAGCTGGGATGGGTGGATGGCTCAGGCATGGGGGTTCGACCTTAGCCGCTGCCTGGCCCGGGATCGGACGGCGGCACGCCG
>JAEYUH010000269.1 GCA_023432725.1 Actinomycetes bacterium
GGTACCGGGCCACGAGGGCGGCGTGGTCGGCGATGCCGAGGTCGCGGTCGGGCCGCGGGGAGCGTCCGTAGCCGGCCAGGTCGAGCAGATGGACGTCGCCATGGTTGGCCAGCGCCACCGCCGTCGGCCCGTAGGAGCGGGCGGATACCCCGATCCCGTGGATCAGGACGAAGTCGGGGGTGGTCTTCCTCGCCACCCGGCACGGGAAGCGGTAGGACACCAGCGAGGCGTCGCCGAACCCGGTGCGGCTGGTGTGGTACTCGACGTCCTGGACCCGCCGGGTCCGGTAGCTGGCCTCGTCCCGCGAGCGGTGGCGCCCCGATGGCATGCCTGCAGCGTAGCCACCGGGCGGGAACCACAAGACGAGCACCAGCCTCGACCGCGACCGCGACGGGGTCGCCTGCGAGAAGCGCTGACCCCACTCAGCCTGTCGACCGGGGTCAGCGCAGGCAGGGCGGCGAAGTGACCACCGGTGATGCGGGAACCCGAGTGCGCGGACGGGGTCAGCGCAGCACCCGGCTGAGGAACTCCCGGGTCCTGGGGTCCTGCGGGTCGTCCAGCACCTGGTCCGGTGGCCCCTGCTCCCAGACCAGCCCGTCGCACAGGAAGACCACGCGGTCGGCGACCCGGCGGGCGAACCCGATCTCGTGGGTGGCCATCAGGATGGTCGACCCGGCGACCTTGAGCTCGGCGACCAGGTCGAGCACCTCCCCCACCAGCTGGGGGTCGAGCGCCGAGGTGATCTCGTCGAGCAGCAACAGGTCGGGGTCGGTGGCCACCGCCCTGGCGATCGCCACCCGCTGCTGCTGACCGCCGGAGAGCCGGTCCGGGTAGGCCCCGGACTGGCTGGCCAGGCCGATCCGCTCCAGCAGCGCCATCCCGCGCCGCTCGCTGTCCTCCCTGGCCACCCGGTGCACCTTGCGGAGCGCCAGCGTGACGTTGTCCAGCACTGTCAGGTGCGGGAACAGGTTGTAGTGCTGGAAGACCACGCCGATCCGGGCGCGCACGGCGTCGGCGTCGACCCGCGGATCGGAGATGTCCCGGCCGGCCAGCAGGATCTGTCCGTCGTCGATCTGTTCCAGCAGGTTGACGGTCTTGAGCAGGGTCGACTTCCCCGACCCGCTGGCGCCGATCAGCGCCACCACCTCGTGCCGGGCGAGGTCGAGGTCGATCCCGCGCAGCACCCGGTTGGCGCCGAAGGACTTCCTGATCCCCCGCAACTGCAGGACGGGCTCGCTCATACCAGCCCGCCGATCTGCTCACGCCGCTGCTGGCGGGCGGTGAGCCAGTCCGTGAGCCGGATGAACGGCCAACTGAAGGCGACGAACAGCAGGCCCGCCACGACGTACGGCGTGTAGTTGTAGCTCTGCGCGACCTGGATCTGGGCGGCCCGGACGGCGTCCACCGCTCCCAGCACCGAGATGAGGCCGACGTCCTTCTGCATCGAGACGAAGTCGTTCATCAGCGCCGGGGTCACCTTGCGGACGGCCTGCGGCAGCACCACCAGCCGCAGGCTGGAGTAGTGGCTGAGCCCCAGTGAGCGGGCGGCCAGCCGCTGGGACGGGTGCACCGCCTCGATGCCCGCCCGCAGCACCTCGGCGACGTAGGACGAGTAGGTGAGCACCAGGGCGATGGTGCCGAGCAGGGTGACCGGGATGATCCGGTCGGAGAAGCCGAGGGCCGGGATCCCGAACCCGATCAGGTACAGCACGATCAGGAACGGCATCCCGCGGAACAGGTCGGTGTAGGCGGCTGCCAGCACGCGCAGCGGGAAGAAGACCGGGCCCTTCAGGCTGCGCAGCGCGGCGAGCACCACGGCCACCACCGCCACCCCGACCACGGCAACAGCGAGCACCCGCATGTTGAGCAGCAGCCCGTCGGCGACCTTCGGCAGTGCCTGCCAGAAGTAGTCGGGGTGGAAGAAGGTCTCCCTGGTGACCTGCCAACCGGGTGAGTTCAGCAGGACGACGGCGATCACCACGGCGAAGACGATCGTGGACAGCAGGCTGAGGCCGATCGACCGTGCCGTCTGCCGGCGGCGGAAGGCCCGCCTGCCGAGTTCCAGCTCGCTGACCGGCTCCGGGGCGTCAGCAGGATCCTGGGCCACCGGGGGTCACTGCAACACGGGAACGGAGATCGACTCCGACAGCCACTCCTGCTCCAGCTCGGCGAGCGTCCCGTCCGCAGTCAGCGCGTCGACCGCAGCCGACACGTGCGCGGTGAGCTCGGAGCCCTTCGGCAGGACGAACCCGAACTGGTCGCCGCCGGAGGCGTCGGCCAGCTGACCGACGATGACGCCGTCCTCGATCTCGACCGCCGCCAGGTACAACGCCGTCGGCAGGTCGACGATGATCGCCTCCACCTGGCGATTCTTCAGCGCCTGCGCGGTGTCCTCGTTGGTATTGAAGACGCTGGGCTCCACGGTGGGCGCGATCTGGTCGGTCAGTGCCCGCAGGCTCGTGGTGCCGACCATCGCGCCGATCTTGCCGTCCTTGAGGTCGGCGATGCTGGTCGCGGCCGCGAGCGGGGACGACTTCGTGGTCAGCACCGCCTGCGCGGTCGTGTAGTACGGGCTGGAGAAGTCGACGGCCTGCTTGCGCTCCTCGGTGATCGAGAACTGCTGCAGGTTGACGTCCCAGGCCTTCGGGCCGGGCGCGATCGCCTCGTCGAAGGTGGTGCGCACCCAGGTGACCTCCGCGGCGGCGAAGCCGAGCTGCTCGGCAACCGCGTAGGCGACCGCGGCTTCGAATCCCTCGCCGCTGGACGGGTCGTCGTTCTCCACCCAGGGAGAGTAGGCCGGGCCGCCGGTGCCGATGGTGAGCGTCCCGGGGGTCACCGTGAGCGTCTTGACGTCCACCTCGGCGGACGGGGTCGCGGCGGGGCTGGTCGGTGCCGCGGACGTGGCGGCAGGGGCGCCCGCACAGCCGGCCAGCGCGAAGGCGAGGGCCGCGGTTGCGGCGACGGCGGCGACGCGGGTTACGGGCCGGGTCATGGTCGTCCTTTCGTGGGCCGGGGGCGCAGGGCGCCGATGGTGCAGCAAGGGTACGACCGGGCCCCGTCCACCGCCCGCCGCGCCCGGCAGCCGGTCAGCCGGCGGCGGCTCCTGGGCTCCGGACGACCGCCTGGAAGCCGCTTCGTCCCACCCGTCACACGACACGCCGACGACACGCCGGGCAGTCCCGAACTCACCGGAATTACGGGGGAAAGGGTCTTGCGCACCGTGGCCTGGTGCCACTAGAAATGGCGCACCGGATCGCTTCGGCGGTCTGGAGCCGAGAGAAGGATGTCGGGCTTGCCGGTGGATTTCGGTCCAGCGGAGCCGGCCGGTGATGCGGTCGGTGGCTTCGGAGGTCGCTCGCGGCGAGATGCGACTCATCGCGTCGTGTCGACAGGGGCCCCGGGAACTCATACTTCCCGGGGCCCCGCCTTTTCGCCTGTGCGCGGGTCAGACGACCCGGTCGCCGCTGACCACCTCCAGCCCTGAGGCGTCGGCGTTCACGTCGAAGACCACCAGGTCGCCGTCGGTCACCTCGCCGGCCAGGACCCGCCGCGCCAGCCCGTCCTCGATGGTCGTCTGCACCAGCCGCTTCAGCGGACGGGCGCCGTAGACCGGGTCGAACCCGGTGAGGGCGAGCCAGTCCTTGCCGGCCTGGCTCACCTCGACGCTGATCCGGCGTTCGGCGAGCCGGGCGTTCAACCGGGCCAACTGGAGGTCGACGATCCGGGAGAGTTCGGCGGTGCCCAGCGGCTCGAACATCACGGTCCCGTCCAGCCGGTTCAGGAACTCGGGCTTGAAGGCCTGCCGCACCACGCCCATCACCGCCTTGCTCTTGGTCTCGGGATCGAGCGCCGCGTCGGCAAGGAACTGCGAGCCGAGGTTGCTGGTCATGATCAGGATGACATTGCGGAAGTCGACGGTGCGGCCCTGGCCGTCGGTCAGCCGGCCGTCGTCGAGCACCTGCAGCAGGATGTTGAAGACCTCGGGGTGGGCCTTCTCGACCTCGTCCAGCAGCACCACTGAGTACGGACGGCGGCGGACTGCCTCGGTGAGCTGGCCGCCCTCCTCGTAGCCGATGTAGCCGGGCGGGGCGCCGACCAGCCGCGACACGGTGTGCTTCTCGCCGTACTCGCTCATGTCGATGCGGACCATCGCCCGCTCGTCGTCGAACAGGAACTCCGCCAGGGCCTTGGCGAGTTCGGTCTTGCCGACCCCCGTCGGACCAAGGAACAGGAACGAGCCGGTGGGGCGGTTGGGGTCGGAGATGCCGGCCCGCGAGCGCCGGACGGCGTCGGAGACCGCCTGCACCGCCTCCCGCTGCCCGATCAGCCGCCTGCCCAGTTCGTCCTCCATCGCCAGCAGCTTTTCGCTCTCGCCCTGCAGCAGCTTGCCGACCGGGATCCCCGTCCAGCTGGCCACCACCTCGGCGATGTCGGCGGCGGAGACCTCCTCGCTGACCATCGGCTGGGTGTGCTTCTCGGCCTCGGTCGCCGCCTCGAGTTCGGCCTCCAGCGCGGGGATCTGACCGTACAGGATCTCGGAGGCCCGGGTCAGGTCGCCATCGCGCTGGGCGCGCTCGGCCTCGTTGCGCAGCCGGTCGATCTCCTCCTTCACCTCGCCGACCCGGTTCAGTCCCGACTTCTCGGCCTCCCACCTGCTCTCCAGCGCGCGGAGCTCCTCCTTGGCGTCGGCCAGCGCGGCGGTCAGCCGCTCGTAGCGCTCGCGGGAGGCGGGATCCTCCTCCTTCTCCAGCGCGAAGGCCTGCATGGTCATCCGGTCGATGTCGCGGCGCAGCTGGTCGATCTCCTCCGGCGAGGAGTCGATCTCCATCCGCAGCCGCGAGGCCGCCTCGTCGACGAGGTCGATGGCCTTGTCGGGAAGCTGGCGGGAGGTGATGTAGCGGTTGGAGAGACTCGCGGCGGCGACCAGGGCGCCGTCGGTGATCGTCACCTTGTGGTGCGCCTCGTAGCGCTGCCGCAGCCCGCGCAGGATCGCGATCGTGTCCTCGACGCTGGGCTCGCCGACGAAAACCTGCTGGAAGCGGCGCTCCAGGGCGGGGTCCTTCTCGATCCGCTCGCGGTACTCGTCCAGCGTGGTGGCGCCGATCATCCGCAGCTCGCCGCGGGCCAGCATCGGCTTGAGCATGTTGCCGGCGTCCATGGACGAGTCACCGGTGGCGCCGGCTCCCACCACGGTGTGCAGCTCGTCGATGAAGGTGACGATCTTGCCCTCGGCGTCGCGGATCTCGTTCAGGACGGCCTTCAGCCGCTCCTCGAACTCGCCGCGGTACTTCGCGCCGGCGACCATCGAGGCCAGGTCGAGGGAGACCACCCGGCGTCCCTTCAGGGAGTCGGGCACATCCCCGGCCACCACCCGCTGGGCAAGGCCATCGACGACCGCGGTCTTGCCGACGCCGGGCTCGCCGATCAGCACCGGGTTGTTCTTGGTGCGCCGGGCGAGCACCTGCACCACCCGCCGGATCTCGGCGTCGCGACCGATCACCGGGTCGAGCCTGCCGTCGCGGGCCCGCTCGGTCAGGTCGACCGAGTACTTGGCCAGCGCCGATTCGCCACCCTCCGACTCGGCCGAGGTGACGCGCTTTCCGCCCCGGCTGTCGTTGAAGGCCTTGGCCAGGCTGTCCACCCGGGCTCCGAGGTCGGTGAGGATCTTGCGGGCGTCCGAGGCGACAGCGGCCAGCCCGAGCAAGAGGTGCTCGGTGGCCACGAAGTCGTCACCGAGCTGCTCGGCGCGGGTTTCCGCATCGGCCATGACACGGGCCAGCGGGCCGGAGATACCGGGCTGGCTGACCGAGGCGCCCTGGGCGCTGGGCAGCTTGCGGATCGCCCCCTGGGCGGCGGCGTCCACCACGGCGGGGTCGACACCGACGGAGGCGAGGAGGGGGCCGACGGTGTTGTCTGGCACCATCAGCAGCGCGTGCAGCAGGTGCACCGGCTCGGCGTTCGGGTTGCCGTTGGTCAGCGCGGTCCTGACGGCTGCCGAGACGGCGTCGCGCGACCTGGCAGTCAGCTTCGCAGTATCCATTCCTTCGCGTCTCTCCTAGTCAATGGCGGTTCCAGCAGGATGGAACCAAAGTTGAGTTCACCAGACTCAACTACTGTAGCGCGGGGGCTATTCCGCGGCCACGGACTCGGGGAGAAGTCAGGGTTCCGGCTGCGACACTGCCGGGGCCCGGTCGGACGGGCCGCGCTCGACGCGCGGGTGGTCAGCCGGCCGTCGCCGGGCCGGCCACGGCGGTGCCGTTGCGGGGCCTTCGCGCCGCGGGCAGCGCGAGGACGAGTAGCAGGACCCCCGCCACCACCCCGACGTTCACCACGACCTGCTGCCACAGCGGGTAGCTGAGCTCCACCTCGTCACCGCGCGGCAGCCACTTGAAGGGCGCCACGACACCCCAGGCGACGTAGCCGAGGCCGAACCAGCGATACCAGCCCGGCAGGTTCCGCGACTGCCACAGCACGACACCCAACGGCACTATCCACACGTAGTGGTGGGACCACGAGATCGGCGAGGCGAGCAGGCTGGTGATACCCGCCAGGCAGATGGCCAGCCGCACCTGGCCCGCCTTGTGCACCACCACCGCGGCGACCACCCCGAGCACGACGACCAGCGCGCTGGTCACCAGCCCGCCACGGCTCGCCTCGCCCAGCAGGCGGTTCCACACGCCGAGCACCGACTGGTTGGTGGCGTACACGATCCCGGAATTCAGGCCGGTGTCGCCGGCCAGCAGCTTGCCCCAGTAGTGGAGCGAGGCCGACGGCAACAGCAGGAAGCCGACCCCGGTCGCCGCGACGAAGGCGGCGAAGGCGACCAGGCCCGGCTTGCGGCGTCCGGCGAAGAAGTTGTAGGCCGCCACCACGGCAGGGGTGAGCTTGACCGCCGTCGCGACCCCGGTCAGCCAGCCCTCGGGGGCGATCCGGCGGCGCAGGACCCGCGGCCCCGGCATCGAGTCGAGGACGGCGGCCGCCACCAGGAAGATCGCCAGCTGGCCGAAGCCCAGGGTCTCCGCCACCGGCTCGACGAACAGGACGCAGACAGTGGTCGCCAGGCTGAGCCGCCAGCCCGCCAGCCCCACCCGGTGCAGGACGGCCGCGAGCGCGGCCACCGACAGCGCGAGCCAGACCACCGCGGCAACCTCGAAGGGCACGAGCGCGAACGGGACGGTGAACAGCGCGGCGAAGGCCGGATAGATCCAGGGCAGCCCCTCGGCGCTGAAGAAGTCCTGTCCGGCCAGCAGCAGGGTGCCGGTGCGGCGGTACACCTCGAGGTCGATCATGCCGGGCCGCCACGGCCACAGCACCGAACCCGGGATCTGGGTTCCGGCGACGTAGAGCGCCGCCAGCAGCGGGGGCAACGCCAGCGCGACCCTCACCAGCCACACCCTCAGACCGCGCAACGCCCCTCCCTTCGAGCCTGGGACAGCCTACCGGGCGCCCCGATCCGCCCCGGGGACGCCCCACAACGGTGGTGAGAGGACTCTCATCGAGTTCTCCTTGGTGCTTCACCGGCGGGGGGTGTTATTGACCCGTACCCACTCCGCGAGAGGACACCAGACATGAAGATCACCCGCTCCACCGCCGCCTGGGCAGTCACCGGCGCCATCGGCCTCACCGTCGTCGGCGGTCTCACCGCCGCCTGGGCCGAGCCGCAGCTCCCCGTCCCGGCCGCCACCGCCTCGGCGTCCCCCACCGCCAGCGCATCGCCGGCCGCGACCGAGGCCGCCACCCCTTCGGCCACCCCGTCGGCCAGCCCCACGCTGACCGCGAACACCGCCCCGACGGCGAACACCGCCAACACCGCGAACACGGCGAACAGCCCGCGCTCCACGGTGAGCCCGCTGACCCCCAACACCCCGAACTCTCCGGTGTCGGCCAAGTCGCCGGTCTCCCCGAAGTCCCCGGTGTCGGCCACGTCCCCGGTCTCCGCCAAGTCGCCGGCTTCCCCGAAGTCCCCGGCGAGCCCCCGTAGCGCCCGCAGCGCCGCTTCGGGAGACTGACCTGGTGAGTCGAGCGTTCGTCGAGGAGACCGGCCTGCTGACCTCGCCTGAGGCGGCGGACCTGCTCCAGGCAGCGCTCACCGGAGATCCGGAGGTCGTCCTGCCGGGCTTCACGGCCCGGCTGGACGACCTTCACTACCGTCCGGGCTCGGAGGTCACCGCCATCTACGCGGTCAGCTGGGACGGCCCGGGCGGCGTCCCCCAGACCGAGCACCTGCTGGCCACCACCGCCGAGGTGACCGGCGCCGTCGCCACGTTGAGCAGGGGCGATCTCACGCTTCGGGTCTGGCGCCACCCCGCCGACCCGCGACTGCCGGGCCTGGCGCCCGCCTGTGACCCGTCCACCGTGCTCGGCTGGCTGTCCGAGGCCCGGCCCGGCAGCCCCACCCCGCAGGCGCTCCACGTCGACCTGCTGACCTACCGGCCGCTGCGCCGCGCGGTGCTGCGGGCAAGCCTCGACGACGCCGACTTCTACCTCAAGGTGATGCGGGTCGGCTACGACGACAGGCTCGCCGTCCGGCAGCAGCTGCTCGCCGCCGCCGACCTGACCGTCCCCGTCATCGCGCGGCCCGCCCCGGGCGTGCTGGTCTCCCCCGCGATTCGCGGTGCCTCGCTGGCGCGGGTGCTCGTCGACTGGCAACGCGGGCAGGGCAGGCTGCCGGGGCCGGGTGACCTGACGGCCCTACTCGACCGCTTGCCCGCCCAGGTGATGGACCTGCCGCGGCGCGCCTCGTGGAGTGAGAACCTTGACTTCCACGCCGCCACCGCCCGCCAGCAACTGCCCGAGGCGACCGGACGGATCGACGCCCTGGCCGCTCGCATCCAGCGCGTGCTCGACCAGGGTCGCCACGGCCCGCTGGTGCCCACCCACGGCGACTTCTACGAGGCCAACGTCTTCGTGGACGGGGGGGCGCTGCGCTTCATCGACATCGACTCGGTGGGTCCCGGCCTGCGTGAGGACGACCTGGCCTGCTGCCTGGCCCACCTCGCGGTGCTCCCCAGCCTCGACCCGGAGGCCTACCCCCGGGTCGCCGAGGTGGTGGACGCGTGGCAGCACGCCTTCGAGCGGCAGGTCGACGCCGCCGACCTGCGGGCCAGGACCGCCGGCGTCCTGCTCAGCCTGATCTCCGGCGCCGAGCCGGGGCAGGCCGAGCGTCGGCTCGCCATCGCCGAACAGGTGGCGGCGACCGCGCGGTAGCCCACGGACCGCTTTGATGAGAGGACTCTCATCGACCCGCCCCGGTTCCCCTCATGATCGCTGGTTAGCGTGGAGGCGTCATCAAGGAGGGCAGCATGCTGTCGAAGTCAGCCATCGCCTGGGCCGTCTCGGGCACCCTTGGCATCAGCACCTGCGCGCTGGGGTTCGCCGCCATGAGTTCGGGTGCGCCGGCCGTCGCGGACCCACGTCCTGCGATCACCGTCGGGGCAGCACCGCAGGCGACCCCGTCCGCTGGCCCGAGCGCGACCGCGACGCCCAGCGCCACCCCGACCCCCAGCCCGTCGATCACCGCCTCCACGGCGCCGACCGCGAAGACGCCCGCGCAGCCGCGGACGACCGCCTCGCCGAAGACCCCGAAGACCCCCCGCACCCCGCACAGCCCGACGTCCCCGCCGAGCCCGGTCAGCCCCGCCTCGCCGCGTAGCGCCGACTCCGCCGACTGAGCTGCGGCGTCACACCAGCCGGTACCCCATCCCCCTGACGGTCTCGAAACGCTCCGTGCCGAGCTTGCGCCGCAGGTACCCGACGTAGACGTCGACAACGTTGGAGCCGGGGTCGAAGTCGTACCCCCAGGCCCCCGACAACAGCTGTTCCCGGCTCAGCACGTGGCCGGGATTACGCAGGAACATCTCCGCCAGGGTGAACTCACGCGCGGTCAGGTCCACGGTTCGGCCCGCCACCGAGGCACGCCGGGTCCGCAGGTCGAGGCTGAGATCACCGTGGGAGAGCACCATCGCGCCGGCGTCGCCGCCCGCCGGCGCGTCGGAACGCAGCCGGAGCTGGATCCGGGCCAGCAGTTCCTCGAAGCTGAACGGCTTGGGCATGTAGTCGTCGGCCCCCGACTGCAGCCCTGCGACGGTGTCGGCGACCGAGGAACGGGCGGTGAGCATGATCACAGGCACCGTCACCCCCTGGCCACGCAGCCGCGAGAGCACCTCGAAGCCGTCGATGTCGGGCAGGCCGATGTCGAGAACGATGAGGTCGGCCTCGCCCGCCACAGCCAGCTGGACGGCGGCAAGGCCTGACGGCTCGACCAGGGTCGCGAACCCCGCCGCCTTCAGTCCTTTCGCGATGAAGGCTGCGATCCGGGGCTCGTCCTCCACGATCAGGATCTGGCTCACGACGGCTCCTCCTCCTCGCTGTGCGCTCCGGTCGGGATGACGACGGAGATCCGGCTCCCGACCCCCGGGACGGACTCCACGGCCACCCGCCCGTGATGCGCCTCGGCGATCGAGGACACGATCGCCAGCCCCAGGCCGGTCCCCTTACCCGCCCTCGCCTTCACCTTGCGGCTGAGGATGCGTTCCTGATCCTCCGCGGCGATCCCGATCCCCTCGTCGCGCACCCACAGCCACAGCTCACCGTCCTGCAGCCGGCTGCCCATCCCGATCCGGGTGCCCGGCTCGGAGTACTGGACGGCGTTGGCCGCCAGCTGCAACCAGGCTTGCGCCACCCGCTGCGGGTCGAGGTCGGCCTCGGTGTCGGCGAGTTGGTCGAGCACCCAGTGCCGGTCGCCGAGCGTGCTCGCCTTCGCGAGGGTCTCGTCGGTCAGCCGGGCGACGTCGGTGGCCTGCGGCTGGACGAAGTCCGGCTGGTCCGCCTTGGCCAGGATCAGCAGGTCCTCGACCATCCGGCGCATCCGCTCCAGCTCGTCGAGCACCAGGGTTCGGGTGGCCGTGACGTCAGCGGGGTCGTCGGCGTCCATCAGTTCCAGGTGCCCGCGCACGATGGTGAGCGGCGTTCGCAGTTCGTGGCCGACGTCGTCCAGCAGTTCCCGCTGGCTGGCCAAGGATGCCTCCAGGCGGTCGAGCATGTGGTTCACGGTGGTCGCCAGCGCGGACAGGTCGTCATTGCCGCGGATCGGGATCCGCTGCGTGATGTCGGTGTCGGTGATCCGCTCGGCGGTCTCGCGCATCCAGCTGAGCGGCCGCAGCAGCCGCCCGACGAACAGCCAGATCAGCATCGCCACCAGCAGCAGCGAACCCAGCGCGACCAGGCCGTACGTGAAGTACACAGTCTGCAGCACGGTGCGCTCGGCGTTCATGTCCGCCACTCGCACCAGCGCGCCGGTGTCGCCGGTGGCGGCGAACCTGACCGGCACCACGATGTAGCGGTACTCGCGCAGGGCAGTGGTGAGTTCCCCCTGGGACACCTCGGGGTGCCCGGCCAGGGGCAGCACCGCGGCGACCAGGTCGGGATCGTCCTCGGGCCGCAGGCTGACCCCCTGCTGGGCGGTCCAGCGGATCCGGTCACCGACGATGGCGAAGGAACCCTCCGAGGGCCTCAACACCTCCCGCTGCATGACCACCCGCAGCAGCGCCTCCGCGCTGGCGAAGGGTTCTCCGGTGGCCGGGTCGTTCTCCCTTGCAATCACCGCCACCTGGTCGGCGGCGGTGGCCAGTTCGGCGGTCACCCGCGCCGTGGTGCCGGTGTATCCCTGCAGGTAGATCACGACCCCGGACAGCACCAGCGCCAGCCCGGTCAGCACCGTGACGGCGACGATCACCCGCGCGCGGATGCTCACCGCCGTCCTGGTCAGCGCCATTGCCCCATCCTGCCGGATGTCGACCCGGGTGCTGCCGACGATGAGAGGACTCTCACGGCCGCGGCGGTCCGGGCGAGGGCGCAACTCCGAGGCGGTGGGGGGTCACCGTGGCGCGCACCCTGCCCATCGGTGCCTAGCGTGTGATCGCCCGCAGCGGCCTGGGACGCACCCTGCCGAGGTGGACCTCGCCGGACTGCGCCGCGGTGAACAGACGGCTCTCCCCGCGGTTGAGGTGCAGATGTTCGGCCAGGCTGGTGAGCTGGGCCACCTGCTCCTGGAGCGTCTCCAGCTCCGACTCCAGGGCGAGGATCCGCCGGATCCCCTCGAGGTTGATCCCCTCGGTCTGGGAGAGGAACTGGATGTGG
>JAEYUH010000021.1 GCA_023432725.1 Actinomycetes bacterium
CGGGCGGGAGCACCTCTGCCAGCTCGGCAGCGGCCGCGAGCCCCACCTCGAAGTCGACGCCCGAGAACGTCTCCCCGCGGTCGAAGGACTCGCCGTGCCGGTTGTAGGTGCGGTGGTCGTTGGAGGGGAAGCGGGTCTGGGTCGTGTAGCGGCCCGACAGCAGCCCCGAGGCCAGCGGCACCCGGGCGAAGATCGCCACCCCCGCCGCCTGGGCCACCGGCAGCACCTCGTCGAGCGGCTTGAGCCGGAACGGGTTGAAGATGATCTGCACGTTCGTGACGCCGTGGTCGATCGCCGCCAGCGCCTGCGCGCAGGTCTCCACCGAGACGCCGTACGCAGCGATGACCCCCTCGTCGACCAGGGCGTCAAGAGCCCGGTAGGTGGCGTCGTCGGTGATCACCTCGGTCGGCGGGCAGTGCAGCTGAACCAGGTCGAGGGTGTCGACCCGCAGGTTCGCCCGTGACCTGGTGGTCCACGCCCTGAAGTTCTCGGGGGTGTAGTTCGCGGCCTCCTGCGCGACCCGGCGTCCCATTTTGGTGGCCACGGTCACGCCGTGCCCGGGAAGACCCGTCAGGAACTCCCCGATGAAGCTCTCCGAGCGGCCGTCGCCGTAGACGTCGGCGGTGTCGAACAGGGTGACGCCGTCGGAGGCCGACGCGACCAGCACGTCCCGGGCGTCGGACGGATCCACCGCTCCCCAGTCCGCGCCGAGTTGCCAGGTGCCCAGCCCGATCGCGGAGACCTGGCGTCCGGTCCGGCCGAGGGGTCGCTGCTGCATGGTTCCACTCCTTCTGTCCTGGCCAGCAGTCTGGCACGTCCGGCGTGCGCGGCGGCTTGCAGGCGGTCGGGAAGGGGTGAAACATCCGGGGTGGAGCCGGACATGTCAGGAGGTGAGCACCGTGCCGGGAACCGACCAGCGCAGGTTCGACGCCTTTGTGCGCGAGGTCGCCGAGCCGGTGCGCCGCTACCTCGCCCGACGCACCGACCCCGATACCGCCGAGGAGGCCTTCGCCGAGGTGCTGCTGGTCTGCTGGCGCCGGGTGGACGACCTTCCGTCGGACCCGCTGCCCTGGGTGTACGTGGTAGCCCGCAACTGCCTCGCCAACGCCGAGCGCTCGCGCCGCCGCCGGGCACGCCTGGCCGGCCGGTTGCGTACCCTCGAGCGGCCGCAGGTGGTGCAGGGACCCGCCGAGGACCCCGACCACACCGCCCTCCACGAGGCGTTGGCGGGGCTGCGGAAGGACGACGCCGAGGTGCTGCGGCTGTGGGCCTGGGAGCAACTCGACACCGGCGAGATCGCCACCGTCCTCGGAGTGAGCCCGAACGCCGCGGCGATCCGGCTGCACCGCGCCAAACGCCGGTTGCGGGAGGAACTCGGAAAGACCACGGCGGCCACCGGACATATCGAGGGTGAAAGGAGGGAGCACAGGTGAAGCACCACGACGAACCCGATGACCAGCTGAGGGCCATGCTGCGGGCCGCCGACCCTGCCGCCTCCCTCTCCCCGCTTCCTGACGATCGGATCACCCGCATGGTTAACCTCACCAACTCCCAGCCGTCCGCCCCCGCCCCCCGGCGGGCACCGCGGCGACCGCTGCTGGTCGGACTGGGCGGAACCGCCGCCCTGGCCGCCGCGGCGTTCGTCGCGGTGTCGGCGCTCACCCCGGCGGCGACCAGCGCCGTCCGCCTGGTGCTCCCCTCCGGTGACGGCGGGATGGCCGCCGGCTCCTGCCCCGTCCTGACCCCCGATCTGCTCACCCCGCTGCCATTGGCCTTCCAGGGTGCGGTCAGCGAGGTGACCGACGAGACCGTCACCCTCACGGTGACCCATGTCTTCCGCGGCGAGCCCGGTGTTCTCGTCGAGATAGACCGGCCCGAACTGGGCGAGGGCGACTTCTCGGCCTTCGAGTTCGCGGTCGGGCAGGACTACCTGATCGCCGCTGCCGACCTCGACCCGGCCGGGCCCCCGCTCGAGATCGCGCTGTGTGGAGTCTCCGGCCCGACCAGCCCCGAGCTTCGCGAGGTCTACGAGCAGGCCTTCAGCTGACGATTCCGATTTCTGCGCGGAAGTGGTGCCGATAAAGAAATTGGCGCCACTTTCGTGCACTTAATTCGATCTCGCCCGTTCGTCCCCTGATGGGGGCAAGATTGCGTAGAGACCAGACACATCGGACGTGTGTGGTGAGCCCGCAGCCTGACAGGACGAGTCATGACCCCCTCTCCCCGGTTCCCCGGTATCAGCGAAGTCATCAACGGCAACGGCGCTATCGCCCACGTGATGAAGCACGTGTGCGGCGGGGTCATCGGCTACCCGATCACGCCCTCCACCGAGATCGCCGAGCTCTTCGAGGCTGCGCGCGCCGAGGGTCAGCTCAACGCCTGGGGCAGGCACCCCTTCTTCGTGGAGACCGAGGGCGAGCACTCCGCCCAGAGCGGTGCCCTGGGCGCGGCGCTCACCGGCGGCAACTTCATTTCCAACGCCTCCTCCAGCCAGGGCATCCTCTACGGCCTCGAGTCGCACTACGTCACCGTCGGCAAGAAGATCGGCGGCTTCGTGCTGCACGTCGCCGCCCGGGTCGTGACCAAGCACTCCCTCAACGTCATGGCCGGCCACG
>JAEYUH010000035.1 GCA_023432725.1 Actinomycetes bacterium
GTCATAGTCGCACCACCCAAAGGTTTGAAGTGGCACTGTTCCGGCCCTACCAGCGCACCGAAGCCCCGGCCGAGGAGCCCGCGACCCCTGCGTCCGATTCTGCCAAACCCGCAGGCAAGGCGGCGCCCACCCCGACCCGGCGCGAGGCCGAGCAGGCGCGTCGCGAGCGGCTCAACCCGACCCTGACCCCCAAGCAGGCGCGGGCCAAGGAGCGCCAGGCCAAGGTAGCTGCTCGCGAGGCGAACATGAGGTCCGTCGAGTCGCAGCCCGGCAAGGTGCTGGTGCGCGACTGGGTCGACAGCCGCCGCGGGCTCGCCCCGTTCTCGATGCCGATCCTGATGCTGATGCTGATGCTGTCGCTGGTCACCACCGGCTTCGGCACCCTCGCTACCGCGCTGATGAGCTACGCCACCTGGATCGTCCTGCTGCTGATCGCCATCGACCTGTTCCGGATGTGGCACGGCTACAAGAAGCTGCACGCCGCCCGCCTGCCTCGCGAGCCGCTGAAGGGCCTGCTGGGCTACGCCATCAACCGCTCGATCAACCTGCGCCGGCTGCGGCTGCCGGCGGCGCGGGTGAAGCCCGGCGACGAGATCTAGGCATGTACCGCTGGGTGGCCGACCCGCAGGTGCGGGACGAGGAACTGGCCGGACTCGGCCTCGACCAGACCTGGCCCGACCAGGCCGCCGCCGAGGAGTGGCTGACCGGGGCCTACCCCTCCCTGCTCGCCTCCGGGGTCACCGCTGTGTCCCTGATGGAGGAGGACCTCCCGATCTACGGCCCGATGAGCCTGGAGGCCTAGCCGCGGGCCGATCCAGCGGGACTACCCTTGGTCGGTGAGCGAATCGCGCAGGCCCCGCCGCCCCAGCTTCCTCGAGCCGGCAGCGCTGGAAGCCCTCGGCGACCGCACCGACCCGGTGGCGGCGCTGCACGCGGCCCACGAGACGGCCGCCGTCCTGTTGCAGCGCGGCCGCGCCGCCGAGGACCCTGCGCTCGTGGCGCGCCTGGTCGCGCTGGTGGACGAGATCGGGCTGTCCACCATCGCCGATCTGTGGGCCTCCCGCCCCGCCCGAACCCTGCCGGGCGCGCTGTGGCGGCTGTACCTGCTGCGCGAATGGATGATCACGGACCCGAGCGGGGCGGCACGGGAGTACGCCGCGGGGATCCGGTTCACCGAGCCCAACCACGCGGTGGCGGGCGTCGACCCGCCCGGCCCTGACGAGGTCCGGCAGGTGGCACACCAGATCCTGCACGGCGCGTTCACCGGGGACTTCGCGGTCGCGCTGGAGCGGGCGGCGGCGTTCTGCCGGGTGGTGTCCTCAGGGCGCGCCGACATCGGGGAGCGGACATCGCTGGCCCAGGCGGCTCGGCTGCAGGAGGTCGCCGAGGACCTGACGGCCTGCGCTCGGCTGTGGCGTGCCGACCGGCTGGAATAGTCCGGTCCGCTTGGGCAGGGACCGGGGGTGCGTCTATCCTCGTCGGTGGCGTCGGGCTGTGGTAGCCCCGGGCTCCAACTATTGCCGCCGCGAGCGGCCACGCGCCGACAGGCGCTCCCGGCCCGACGCCACCAGCTTCAGATCGCCCCGGCCGACTCGTCCTTCGTCGACTCGCCCACCCACAGGTAGGCGGCGAACCCGATGACCAGCAGCCCCACGACGCCGGCGACCGGCCGGGCTGCCTGGGCTGCGGCCACCCGCTGCTCATAGGTCTGGACGGCGTCGTCGCCGGCGTGGGCGCAGACGTCGCCCGGTTGCATGACCTGGTCGCGGCACAGCACCTGGGGGTTGGCCCCCCACACCAGCGCCCAGCCGAGGGCTGCCAGGCCGACCAGCCCCAGCAGCAGGTGGGCCCACCGGCGTCGGCTCATGCCTGGCGCACCGACGGGGTGACGAACGGGGGCTTGACCACCTCGAAGGCCTCGACCCGGTCGCGCACGATGACGCCCACCGTGGAGCCCACGGTCGTGGCCCGGTCGAGCAGGGCAAGGCCGACACCGACGCCGAGCGTCGGGGAGAAAGTTCCCGAGGTGAGCTCGCCGAGGGTTCGCTCGCTGTCGTCGGCGGCGACGACAGCCATGTGCGGCCGCGGGATGCCGCGACCGAGCGCCTTCAGCCCGCGCAGCAGCCGCGCGGCCCCGGCGGCGCGCTCCTCCTTCAGCGCCGCCGCCCCCCAGAACTCCGGCTTGTCCCATCCGACGGCCCAGTTCAGCCCTGCCTGCACAGGGGTGATCTGCGGGGACAGGTCCTGTCCGTGCAGCGGGTACCCCATCTCGGTGCGCAGGGTGTCGCGGGCGCCGAGCCCTGCGGGGAGGATGTCGTACTCCGCGCCCGCGGCCAGCACCGCGTCCCACACCGCGCCGGCGGCGTCCGCCTGAACCACGAGCTCGTAGCCGCGCTCGCCGGTGTAGCCGGTGCGGCAGACGGTCAGCGCCGTCCCGCCCCAGCTGCCCGGCGCCCACGCCATGTAGCCGTGCCCGACCGGCAGCCCCAGCCCGGCCAGCGTCTCGTCCGACAGCGGCCCCTGCACTGCGATCACCGCGTGGTCGCGGTGTTCGTCGATCACCTCGATGCCGGACGGTGCCGCCGCGGCCAGGGCAGCGGCCACCGTCGCCGCGTTGGCGGCGTTGGGCACCAGGAAGACCTCGTCGTCGCTGAACCGGTAGGCGATCAGGTCGTCGACCACCCCGCCGGACTCGTTGCAGGCGAGGGTGTACTGGGCCTGCCCGGCGGTGATCCGGTGCAGGTCGTTGGTCAGGCAACGGTTGAGGAAGTCGACGGCACCCCGTCCCCGCACCCGCAGCTTGCCGAGGTGGCTGACGTCGAAGACGCCCACCGCCGCGCGGACCCGCTTGTGCTCGGCGACCACGCCGGAGTACTGCAACGGCATCTGCCAGCCACCGAACTCGGAGAACCTGGCACCGAGGGCCAGGTGGCGGTCGTGCAGCGGGGAGAGCAGGGGTTCGGTCATCGTCGCCTCCTCGGGCTCACAGCGAGGCGTGGAGGATCTCCTCGAACGCCGCGACAGGCAGCCTAACCGGATTCCCCTTCGTGCTCGACGCGCGGCTGGCGGCCTCCGCCACGGCCGGGATGTCCTGCCCTGTCAGGCCGTGGTCGGCCAGGCCGGGCACCCCGAACAGTTCGAGGGTCTCGGCGAACCAGTCGAGGAACGCCTGCGGGTCGCGACGCCCGGTCAGCAGTTCGCCGACCTCGGCGTAGCGCTCGGCCGCCGGGTGCCCCGGCTGGCCGGCGAGGGCGTCCAGGTTGGCCCGGGAGACCGCCACCATCACCGCGGCGGTGAGCGCCCCGTGCGGGGCCCCGAGCAGGCCGCCCAGCGGGGCTGCCAGCCCGTGCGCGGCGCCCAGCTTGGCGTTCGCCAGCGCCAGCCCCGACAGCAGCGAGCACAGGCTCATGTCGGTCCTCGCGGCCAGGTCGGAACCGTCGGCCCAAGCCCGGCGCAGCCCCAGGCCGGCGCGGGCCACCCCCTCCCGGCAGAAGCCGTCGGTGAGGGGGGTGGCGAACGGCGAGACGAACGGCTCGATGCACTGCACCAGTGCGTCCAGCCCTGCGTGGGCGGTCACCGACCGCGGCACCGCGAGGGTGAGTTCCGGGTCGACCAGCGCCACCGCGGGCAGCATGGACGGCGAGCGCAGGCTCACCTTCACCTTGTCCGCCGGCGAGGTGATGACCCCGTTCGCGGTGACCTCCGACCCCGTCCCCGAGGTCGTGGGCACCGCCACCACGGGCAGCGAACGCTCGGTGAGCGGCAGCCCGCGTCCGATCACCTCGGCGTAGTCGAGCGGGTCGCCGCCGTTGGCCACCAGGGCGGCCACCACCTTCGCGGCGTCCAGCGCGGCGCCACCACCCAGCCCGACCACGACGCCCGCGCCGTGGGCGCGGGCGGCGGCGGCCGCCTCGCGAACCGCCTCGACCGTCGGCTCGCCCGCGATCGGGAAGGCGGCGGCGTCGGGCAGGGAGTCGATCAGGGCGGCGTGCCGGCGCGGATCGGACCCGGTGCAGACGAAGGGTCTGGCACCGAGGTCGGCCACCGCGGAGGCGAGTTGGGCGATGACCCCGGCACCGAACACGATCCGGCCCGAGGTGGCGAAGGTGAAGGCTGTCACGGCGCCAGTCTGCCCCAATCACAGCCCTGCCGAGCGGTTCGACAACCGCGCTCGGAGCACTAGCCTAGGAAGTGACAGCCAGCAGCCGGACCACCGAGAGGATCCCGTCCCGTGCCCCACACCACCCTCCCCGCCATCAGCCTCGTCAGCGAGCCCGGCAAGGAGGTCGACGTCCTGGTCGTCGGCCTGGCGGAGGCATCGGGCAATGAGGTGCTCGTCGGGGTTCCGGAGGACCTGGCCGGCAGCCTCGCCAAGGCGTACGGGCGTCCGCTGGACCAGGTGGTCCGCGAGCTCGGCGGTTCGGCCAAGAACTCCGAAACCGTGCTGCTGCCCGGGTTCGGCGCGCTCCGCCTGGCTGTCGTCGGGCTCGGCCCCATCGACGTCTCCCCCGAGCACGTCCGGCGGGCCGCCGGCGCCGCGGTGCGCAGCCTGCTCGGCCTGAAGGGCACCCGCGGCCTGCAGGTGGCGGTCAGCCTCGACGCCGTCGAGCCGCAGGTGATCAAGGGAGCTGTGGAGGGCGCGCTGCTGGGCGGCTACCGCTACCGCACCACCGCCGACCAGCCCGGCGTGGCCGGCATCCAGATCGTGACCCCCAACGCCCGCAAGCCCGAGGCGCGCCACGCCCTCGAACTCGGCGTCACCACAGCCACCGCCGTCTGCCGCGCCCGCACCTGGGTGAACACCCCGGCCAACGAGCTGTACCCCGAGTCCTTCGCCGACGAGGTGGCCAGGCTCGGCAAGGCCGCCAGGCTCGGCGTCGAGGTGTGGGACGAGAAGGCGCTGGAGCGTGAGGGTTTCGGCGGCCTGCTGGCGGTGGGCGGCGGCTCCAGCCGCAAGCCCCGGCTGGTCAAGCTCAGCTACGCCCCGCGCGGTGCCCGGTTCCACCTCGCGCTGATCGGCAAGGGCATCACCTTCGACACCGGGGGGCTGAACCTGAAGCCGGCCGACGGCATGTACACGATGAAGGACGACATGGCCGGCGCCGCCTCGGTGGTGGCCGCGGTGATGGCCATCGCAGAGGCCGGGGTGAAGATCCGGGTCACCGCCTATGCCGCGCTCGCGGAGAACATGCCGTCCGGCACCGCGTACCGGCCCTCCGACGTGCTGACCATGTACGGCGGCAAGACCGTCGAGAACGGCAACTCCGACGCCGAGGGCCGGCTGGTGATGGCCGACGCGCTGGCGAGGGCTTCTGAGGAGTCCCCCAACCTCGTGATCGACGTCGCCACCCTGACCGGTGCCTGCGTGGTGGCGCTCGGCGAACGGGTGGCAGGCCTGATGGCCCGCGACGACGAGACCGCCGACCTGATCCTGGACGCCGCCGAGGCCGCCGGTGAGCTGTTCTGGCAGCTGCCGATCCCGGAGGAGTCCCGCAAGAAGCTGGACTCCAAGGTCGCCGACCTGAAGTCCAGCGGCGACCGGATGGGCGGCGCCCTGACCGCGGCCGCGTTCCTGTCCGAGTTCGTGCCGCCGTCGATCGCCTGGGCACACCTGGACATCGCCGGCCCCGCGTTCAACCCCCACGAGCCCTACCAGTACGTCCCCTCCGGCGGCACCGGCATGTCGGTGCGGACGCTGGTGGCCCTGGCCCACGCGCTGGCGGGTTGATGGAAACCGTCCGGACCGACGTCGTCATCGTCGGAGGCGGGGCGGCGGGCCTGCTGGCCGCCGTCGCGGCCCGACGGCTGGGCCATGAGGTGCTCGTCTGCGAGGCGGGCCCCCTGGTCGGCGGCGCCACGGCGCAGGGTGACGGCCGGATCTGGCTGCCGGCCAACCAGCTGATGGAGAAGCTGGGGGTCGGCGACTCGGCGGTCGAGGCCGCCGAGTACCTGGACGCGATCCTGGGCGATCCGACGCCGGCCTCCTCGGCGGAGCGCCGGGCCGCCTATGTGGACACCTCCGCCCGGCTGGTCCGCTGGCTGACCTCGTCCCGGCTCCCCCTGGTGGCCGAGCGGGACGCCCCCGATCACCACCCGGACGCCCCCGGCGCCAAGCCCGCCGGCCGGGTCGTTCGCAGCCAGGCCTTCGACCGCCGCGTGCTGGGCGACTGGTCGGACGCCCTGCGGGGCGCGTCCGATCCCGGTCGCCGGCCGCTCACCGAGCGGGTGCTGGGCCGGTTCGGCCCGAACCATGCCAGCCGGGGCACCGGCGAGGCGCTGGCCGCCGAGCTGCTGCACCGGGCGGTCGGCAACGGGGTGGAGCTGTGGCTCGACTCCCCGGTCACCGACCTGGTCACCGGCGACGACGGCGTCGAGGGCGTGATCGTGCGCCGGCTGGTGCACGGCACCGAGTCCGACGCCGGGGTGCGGGTGATCGCCGGCGTCGGCGTGCTGCTCGCCGCCGGCGGCTTCGAGGCGAGCCAGGCGCTGCGTGAGGAGTACCTCCCGCTGCCCACCGATGCGTCCTGGTCGGCGGCCGGCACCACCAACGACGGCTCCGCGATCAGCCTGGCGGTGGCCCACGGCGCGGCGACGGCCGCGATGGACGAGGCCTGGTGGACCCCGGTCATGCTGGTGGACGGGGTCGCCCATGCGCTGGAGGAGGAACGCGTCCGGCCGCACGGCTTCATCGTCGACCAGACCGGCAGCCGGTTCCTGGACGAGTCGGCGCCGGCGATGCAGGTGGGCCGGCAGCTCTATGAGCGCAGCCACGGCGTCCGCGCGATCCCGTCCTACCTGATCGTCGACAACCGGTACCACAAGCAGTTCCCGCTCGGCCCGTGGCAGGCGGGCAGCGCGCCCCGCTCCGCGCTGGACTCCGGCGACCTGGTCAAGTCCGGCAGCCTCAACGAACTGGCCCAGACCCTGGGGATCGACCGCGCCGGGCTGCTCGGCACCGCGGTGCGCTTCAACGGCTTCGCCCGCAAGGGCCGAGACCAGGACTTCGACCGAGGCGAGTACCTGACGGGCTCGGGACGGCGGCGCAACGAGTCGCTCGGCAAGGTCGACCGGCCCCCGTTCTGGGCGGTGCGGGTCTACCCAGGCGACCTGGGCACCAAGGGCGGGGTCCTGGTGGACGCCGACGGCCGGGTGCTGCGGGGCGACGGTTCGGTGATCCCCGGCCTGTACGCGTGCCCGGGGACGGCCGCCTCCATGATGGGGACCACCTCGCCCGGCCCGGGCGCGGCGCTGGGCGAGGCCCTGGTGGGCGCCTTCCGGGCCGTGCTGCGCCTCAGCGGGCGGTCAACGGGCTGAGCGACGGCGCGCGTTGTAGTCGCGCATCCGCTGCGGGTAGCCGACCACGCCGGCGTCGTAGGCGGGCAAGCCATGCCTGGCGGCGAACCGGCGTGCCCAGGCCACCGACTCCACGCTGCGGCGGGTCCACTCCCCGTCGTAGGCGATCAGCAGCAGGGTCGCCCTGGCCATCGTGGTCGGCAGCTCGATGAACGCCTCCACCCCGCGCCGGGTGGTCAGGAACTGCTCCAGGTGGGCGATGGTCGCCTGCTCGAGCGCGTCCGAACGCGTCGCTGCGCCGGCCTTGCGGCGGCGTCTGAACCAGGCCACGGCGCCATTATCCAGTACCGCACCAACGCCGCGGGGCGGTGGACCCGGGTGTCGCGCCCGCGCCCGCCCGCCCCCGGTCGGTCGGGGTGGGCGAGGTCCGCGAGCGGGGGATAGGCTGACCGCGAGACAACTGCACGTCGCCAGAAGGAGCTCGCACCATGTCCACTCCCGTCCCACTGCCTGCGCTCGGCGAGAGTGTCACCGAGGGGACCGTCTCACGGTGGCTGAAGCGGGTCGGCGACACAGTTGAGCTGGACGAGGCACTGGTCGAGGTCTCCACCGACAAGGTCGACACCGAGATCCCGTCCCCGGTCGCGGGGGTGGTGCTGGAGATCCTGGTCGCCGAGGACGAGACCGCCCAGGTCGGCGCGGTGCTGGCCGTGATCGGCGAGCCGGACGAAGCCGGTGGCTCCGGCGACGACGA
>JAEYUH010000077.1 GCA_023432725.1 Actinomycetes bacterium
GGTTGTCCACCTGATCCACACCCGCTATGACGAGTACGAGAAGAAATTGATCCCAGATTCTTCAAAGTCACCCGGTGCACAAGGTGGGGACATCCCCTCGTCCGCCCAGCCTGGTCGCCGCCACAGCCAAGCGCATGGCAGCGCCCGTCGATATGATCGAGCCACCACACGAGTAGGGAGCAGCAACGGTGAGGATTCGACTCGAGCGCGACGTCCTGGCGGAAGCGGTGCAGTGGGCCGCGCGCAGCCTGCCGACCCGTCCCAGCGTGCCCATTCTGGCCGGGCTCATGATCCGGGCCACGAACGGCCAGGTTGTGCTGTCCAGCTTCGACTACGAGACCTCCGCGCAGGTCACCGTGAAGGCCGATGTCACCGACGAGGGCATCGCCCTGGTCTCCGGGCGCCTGCTCGCCGAGATCGCCCGCTCCCTGCCGAACAAGCCGGTCGAGCTCACCGCCGACGCCAGCAAGGTGGAACTGGTGTGCGGCACCGCACGATTCACCCTGCAGACCCTTCCGGTCTCCGACTACCCGGCCCTGCCGACGATGCCGGACTCCACCGGGACCATCGCCAGCGAGGACTTCGCCAAGGCGGTCAGTCAGGTGGTCGTCGCGGCCGGCCGGGACGAATTGCTGCCGGTGTTCACCGGCGTCCGGATGGAGATCGAGGGCGAGACGCTGTCGCTGCTGGCCACCGACCGGTACCGGATGGCGCTGAAGGAACTTCCGTGGAACCCGCGCAGCACCGGCAGCGAGGGCGCCGCCCTCGTCCCCGCCCGGGTGCTCGCCGAGACCGCCCGCTCGATGACTTCCGGCACCGAGGTCACGCTCAGCCTGTCCAGCGCCGCCACGGGCGACGGCCTGATCGGCTTCGAGGGCACCGGTGCCGCCGGCACCCGCGAGATCACCACGCGCTTGCTGGACGGCGAGTTCCCGAAGGTGCGCCACCTGATGAATGTCCAGGCGACGGTCAGCGTCCGGGCGAACACCGCCGAGGTCGAGGCGGCCGTCAAGCGGGTCGCGCTGGTCGCCGAGCGCAACACCTCACTGCGCATGCTGATCTCCGACGGCTCGATCACCCTCGAGGCGGCGACCGGCGATCAGGCGCAGGCTGTCGAGGCCCTGGAGGCTGTGGTGGTGGACGCCACCGGGCAGGGCCTGGCGATGACCGCGGCCGGGTTCAACCCGCACTACCTGCAGGACGCCCTGGCCGCGCTGGACGCCCCGTACGTGCAGTTCTCGTTCACCGCTCCGGGCAAGCCCTGCCTGCTGATGGGCCTGGACGAGATCGACGGCGACCCGCGCGAGGACTACCGGCACGTCATCATGCTGATGCGCCTGCCCGCGTGACGTGTTCGTCACCCACCTGAGCCTGGCCGACTTCCGCTCCTACCCGGTCGCCGACGTCCCGCTCGGGGCCGGCGTGACGGTGTTCACCGGCGCGAACGGCCAGGGCAAGACCAACCTGGTCGAGGCGGTGGAGTACCTGGCCACGCTCGGTTCCCACCGGGTCGCCACCGAGGCGCCCCTGGTCCGGCACGGGGCCGAGCGCGCGCTGGTGCGGGCCAGGGTGCAGGCCGGCCCCGATGATCCGCGCCAGCTGCTGCTGGAGGTCGAGATCATCCCGGGACGGGCGAACCGGGCCAGCCTGAACCGTTCTCCGCTGCGACGGCCGCGCGACCTGCTGGGCGCGCTGCGGGCCGTGGTGTTCTCCCCTGACGACCTGGCGATGGTCAAGGGCGACCCGTCGGAGCGCCGCCGCTTCCTCGACGAGCTGATGACCTCCCGCTGGCCACGGCTGGCCGGGGTCCGCTCCGACTACGACCGCGTCCTCAAGCAACGCTCCACGCTGCTCAAGTCGCTGTCCGGACGGGGGCCCCGCCCGGTGCCGGGCGACGCCGAGACGACGCTGGAGGTGTGGGACGAGTCGCTCGCGCGGCTCGGAGCCGAGGTGGTCGAGGCGCGGCTGGCCACCCTCGCCGACCTGCACCCGCTGCTGCAGGGGGCCTACGCCGACATTGCGCCCAGCCGCAACGAGGCGACGGCTCGCTACCACGCCTCCTGGCTGCCCGACGACGAGCAGCGTTCACGTGAGGAACTGCAGAACCTGCTCGGGGAGGGGATGCGGCAACGGCGCGGCGAGGAGATCGCCCGCGGCCTCTCCCTGGTCGGTCCGCACCGCGACGACGTGACGCTGGCGCTGTCCGACCTGCCGGCGAAGGGGTACGCCTCGCACGGCGAGTCCTGGTCACTGGCGCTGGCGCTGCGGCTGGCCAGCCTCGGCGTGTTGCGCGCGGACGGGGTCGAGCCGGTCCTCGTCCTCGACGACGTCTTCGCCGAACTGGACGAGACCCGCCGCCACCGGCTGGCCCAGCTCACCCTGTCGGCCCAGCAGGTGCTGATCACCGCGGCGGTGGCCGCCGACGTCCCCGAGATCGTGGACGGCCTCCGCTACCAGGTGACCGCGGGTCAGAACCCCACCCCCCTGGGCGACCCGGCCGACGATTTCGACAGCCCGGACGCGGAGACAGCCGGCCACGACTCGCCCCAGGCACGGCCGGCGGGAGAGGATGGCGGGGTATGACCCAGCCTCCCGACCACGATCCGCAGGGCCTCGACCTGGCCCGGCAGATCGCCCGCGCCGCCCGCGGCGACGCCCCGGTGCCGCCGCGGCGCAAGCGCGCCCCCTCCGGCAAGCGTTCGGGAGACGGGCTGGAACCGCTCGGCGAACTGCTCAAGGACGTCATCGACGGCCAGGGCTGGTCGCGGGAGGTCAGCCTGCACCACCTGCTCGGCGGCTGGCCGGCGCTGGTGGGGGAGTTGAACGCTGCGCACTCCACCCCCGAGGCGTTCAGCGACGGTGTGCTCACCGTCCGCGCGGAGTCGACCGCCTGGGCCACCTCGCTGCGCCAGATCGCGCCCCAACTGGTCGCACGGCTGAACGACCAGCTTGGCCAGGGCTCGGTCACCCGGGTGCAGGTGGTGGGCCCCACCGCCCCGAG
>JAEYUH010000115.1 GCA_023432725.1 Actinomycetes bacterium
CCTGTTACGAGGTCCGGATGGGCCTGATAGTGCTCGCCGTCGCCGTCGGCCCGGGCGCACTGCAGATCCGTCCGCTGGGCAGCACCCGGCTCGTGGACGCGGGCCGCACGATGCTCCCCCCGCCCGACATGGTCTTCGCCACCGGACCCGGACTGCGCGCGCTGATCACGGGCGAGCTCTCGCCGAGTGCCGCCGTGGCGGAAGGCGTCGTCGAGGTGGTGGCGGGTCCCGCGTCCCTGCTGGACCGCTTCGCAGCGACGTTCCACCTGCCGGCAGATCCCCGGCCGCCCGTTCCGGAGTTGCTACCTACGCTTGCGTAACCTACGCTTCTGAACGACACCGTAAGTTACGCCGAGTCAAGTAGGTGGAGATGACAGCTGCCGACCTCACCCCAGCCAAGCCCGCGTTCCGCGGATGGCTCCATGCCGGCATGACGCCGGTGGTGCTGCTCGCAGGGATCGCCCTGATCATCGCGACCCCTGCCGTCAGCGACCGGGTCGGGGCGGCGGTCTGGTTGCTCGGCTCGCTGGTGCTGTTCGGCACCAGCGCGGTCTACCACCGCGGCACCTGGACGCCGCGCGTCCTGTCGGTGCTGCAGCGGCTCGACCACTCCAACATCTTCGTCTTCATCGCCGCCACCTACACCCCGCTCACCATCGCGCTGCTGGACGGCGGCGAGGCGCTCCTGCTGCTGTCGCTGGTGTGGGGCATCGCGATCGCGGGCGTGGGGATCACCTTCGCCTGGCCCGCCCGACCACGCTGGCTCGACGTGGCGCTCTACGTGCCGATGGGGTGGGTGGCGCTGGGCTGGTTGGGGGCGTTCTGGGCGTCCGGCGGACCGGCCGTCGTGATCCTGCTGCTGCTCGGCGGCGTCCTGTACACCGCCGGAGCTGCCGTCTACGCCACCCGCCGGCCGAACCCGTCCCCCCTCGTCTTCGGGTACCACGAGATCTTCCACGCCTGCACGGTGGCGGCCGCGGCCTGCCACTTCGCCTCGATAGCGCTGGCCATCCTCCGCTGAGCCCGTCCCCATCGAGGGCTACCGTTACCCGCTGAGAGCCACCCAGATGGGTAGCTCTCAGCGCTGCAGGGTAGCCTTCGGCGTCAGGCGCGGCTCCACAGCGCGGTCCGCAGGTCCGCCAGATCGTGGGCAGGGGCGAAGCACACAGTCCCCCGGCACACGTAGGCCAGGCCGCCTTCGCCGGCCGGGCGGTCGTCGAAGTGGTGGGCGAACCCTGGCGTGCCAGGCTTTCCCGTCACCATCGCCGTCCCCACCGGTGCCATCCGCCAGGTGGCGCGGGCGAGTTCGGCCAGCGGGTCGCCCTGCTCGGTGACCACCACCGCCACCGCCGGGGAGAGCCCCGTCCTCGCCTCGTCGGCCACCACGATGTCGACCAGCGCCGAGCCTGCGAACCGCGGCGCCGCAGCCACGAAGCCGTGGACGGTGGCAGCAGCTGCGTCCGCGCGTGCCACCAGGTCAGCCCGGTCGGCGAGCAGGCCGACCAGCCGCAACGCGGCCACCAGTGCGCTGGTGCCCGAGGGGGTCGGGTTGTCCGAGACGTCGCGAGGTCGGACGTACAGCTCCTCGGCGTCATCGGCGGTGTCGTAGAAGCCGCCGTCGTCGGCGCCGAAGTGGGCCAGGGCGACCTCCACGAGCTGCGTGGCCCGCTCCAGCCAGACCGCCTCACCCAGCGCGCCAGCCAGCCGGGCGAAGCCCTGCGCGACCGCACCGTAGTCCTCGGCCAGCCCTTCGGCCTCCCCTGCCACAGCGGCGAGCGAGCTGCGGCGCAGCCGTCCCTCCACCCAGTGGGTCCGCCACAGGGCCTCGGCGGCCCTGGTGGCCATCGCCAGCCAGGCAGGCTCGTTGAACACCGTCGCCGCCCACACCAGGGAATCGATGGTCCAGCCGTTCCAGGCCGCGACCAGCTTGTCGTCCCTGGCCGGCGCGAACCGCTGCTGCCGGACGGCGAGCAGCTGCCCACTGACCCGGGCCAGCCGCTCGGGGTCTGGCCGGCCACGCAGCTGCAGCGTGCTCAGGCCGTGCTCGAAGGTGCCGGTGGTGGTGACGTGGAAGACCCCCGTCGCCCACTCGGCGTCCTCGGGGTCGAGCGCGTCGGCGAGCAGTTCCGGGCTCCACACGTAGTAGATGCCCTCGTGCTGCATCCCGCGGACGTCGAGGCTGTCGGCGTCGAGGCTGGAGGCGAAGCCGCCGTCCGGCAATGTGAGCTCGCGCTCCAGCCAGCCGGCGATGCCGCGCACCACGCGCTCGAACAGGGCGCGGGTGACCGGCTCGTGGTCGGGCACCCGGCGCCAGCCACGGGTGTAGGTGCCCAGCAGCAGCGCGTTGTCGTAGAGCATCTTCTCGAAGTGCGGCACCACCCAGCCGGCGTCCACGCTGTAGCGGTGGAAGCCGCCGCCGAGCTGGTCGTGGATCCCGCCGCGTGCCATCGCCTCCAGCGACCGCTGGGCGACGTCCAGCGAGCCCGGCTCCCCCTTCACCAGCAGCGCGTCGATGGCGGCAGGCAGCGGGAACTTGGGCGCCGTCCCGAAGCCGCCGTGGACGGGGTCGAAGTCCTTGCCCAGCGCGCCCAGCAGGGCCCAGACGTCCAGCGACTCGGGCGCCTGCGGGGGCACGAACTCGGCGGCGAGGTGGTGCCTGATCACGTCGGCGGACTGCACCGCCTCCTCGCGGCGCTCCCGCCAGGCAGCGGCGATCGCCTCGACCACCTGGGTGAAGGACGGCACCCCGTGGCCGGGCTCGGGCGGGTAGTAGGTGCCGGCGAAGAACGGCTTGCCGTCCGGGGTGAGGAAGACCGTCATCGGCCACCCACCCTGCCCGGTCAGCGCCTGGGTCGCCTTCATGTAGATGGCGTCGAGGTCGGGACGCTCCTCGCGGTCGACCTTGATCGCGACGAAGTCGGGGTTCACCAACGCCGCGATCGCCGGGTCGCGGAACGACTCCTCCGCCATCACGTGGCACCAGTGGCAGGCCGCGTAGCCGATAGAGAGCAGGATCGGGACGTCGCGGCGGGCAGCCTCTGCCAGCGCCTCGGGACCCCACGGCCACCAGTCGATCGGGTTGTCAGCGTGCATCCGCAGGTACGGCGAGGCAGCGTCGGCGAGTCGGTTCACAGCCCAACCCTAACCGCCCGGCAGCGGGCCCTTCGAAGCCCCGGCGGCCACCCGCACCGGCGCTCAGGACTCCGGCGGCCCGTCGTGCACGTCGATCCGCCGCAGGTGGCCGCGCAGGCTCCAGAAGAGCAGACCGAGAACGACCAGCAGCACGATGACCAACACCAGCGGCAGCCACGGCGGGGTCACGATGTCCGAGCCGAGATCGAGCAGCACCATGCCTGCGACCTTACGCCCCGTCCCGCAACCCGGCGAACAGGTCCGACTCGGGGATCGAGGTGGGCACCACCGA
>JAEYUH010000116.1 GCA_023432725.1 Actinomycetes bacterium
TGGCAGGAGTGGGCCCGCCAGCGGGGCGCACGGGGCCTGGCCTACATCACGATCGGCGTGGACGGCGAGCTCGGCGGCCCGGTGGCCAAGAACCTCTCCGAAGTGGAGCGGGCCGGCATCGCCGCCGCCATGGACGCTGCCCCCGGCGACGCGATCTTCTTCGCGGCAGGCGCGCGGGAACAGTCCCAGGAGCTGCTGGGCGCGGCCCGGCTGGAGATCGCCCGGCGCACCGGGTTGATCCCCGAGTCGGGCCCGAGCGACACCTGGAGCTTCCTTTGGGTGGTGGACGCCCCGATGTTCAAGTCGACGGCCGACGCCGTGGCAGCGGGTGACGTGGCGCTGGGTGAGGGCAGCTGGACGGCCGTCCACCACGCGTTCACCTCGCCCAAGCCGGAGTCGCTGGACACGTTCGACACCAATCCGGGGTCGGCGCTGTCCTACGGCTACGACTTCATCTGCAACGGCAACGAGGTCGGCGGCGGCTCGATCCGTATCCACCGCCGCGACGTGCAGGAGCGGGTCTTCAAGGTGATGGGGATCGGCCAGGAGGAGGCCCAGGAGAAGTTCGGCTTCCTGTTGGACGCCTTCTCCTACGGCGCCCCGCCGCACGGCGGCATCGCCTTCGGCCTGGACCGGCTGGTCATGCTGCTGGGTGGCTTCGACACGATCCGCGACGTGATCGCCTTCCCGAAGTCCGGCGGCGGCTTCGACCCGCTGACCGAGGCTCCGGCGCTCATCACCGACAAGCAGCGCAAGGAAGCCGGTGTCGACGCGAAGCCGATAGCCAAGCCGGTCTAGCGCGCGTCCCTCTCGCCGACCGCTCCTCATGGCGCCGACCGCTCCCTCGCGGAGGGAGCGGTCGGCGTTGGTGGGGAGCTCTCGACGCTGCGGGGGGCCGGGGTCAGCACAACGCCCCCGGATGAATCCGGGGGCGTCGTCGCGTCTGACTGCCTATCGCAGGTCGTCGGCGTTGGGGGTGCCGGGGTCGCTCGCCAGCAGGCCGTAGATCCGGCGCCGGGCGTCGGCCACCACGGTGGAGGCGGCCTGGAGCTGGTCAGGGGTGGCGGTGCGCAGGAGTTCCTTCACCGCGCCGCCGAGGCTGCCGAACTCCGACCACAGGGTCTTCATCGCCTCGGGGTCGCGTCCGCCGAAGGCCGCGTTGACGGCCTCCCACGGTGCTTCCACCTGGTCGGCGGACGCCTGCCCGGCCTCGGTGAGCCGGAAGGCCCGCTGGCCCTCGTTGTCGAAGGACTCGATCAGTCCCTCGTCCTCCATCTGGCTGAGCGCGGGGTACACGGTGCCGGGACTCGGGCGCCACATGCCCTGGGTGCGCTCGGCGAGCTCCTGCATGATCTGGTAGCCGTTGCGCGGCTGCTCGGCCAGCAGCGCGAGGATCGACTCGCGCACCTGACCGCGGCGGTTGCGTCCGCCGCGTCGTCCGGGACGGCCGGGCCCGCCGGGGAAGGGGCCGGGGCCGAAACCGGGGCCGGGGAGACCGGGGCCGAAGGCTGGACCGAAGCCCGCCATCGGGTGGCCGTGGTGGTGGCCGCCTCGGCCGCCGCGTCGTTCGTTGTGTTCCTGATTCCTCACGGAAGTCCTCCTAGGGGTTGTCGATGTGTTAACGATATATCGGAACTAGATCGGACGCAAGGCGCCGGTTGCCCCCGGCTGCGCGGTGTAGGTTCACAGGCGTGGAGGAGGACCTGTTCGGCAACGTCACCGGCGCGCCCGACCCGCGTGGGCACGGCTCGCTCGGGGCCGCCAACCACGCCCAACTGCCGCTCGCGGTGCGGATGCGGCCGCGCACCCTGGACGAGATCGTCGGCCAGCAGCACCTGCTCGCGCCGGGTTCCCCGCTGCGTCGGCTGGCTGCCGGCGACACCATGTCGGTCTTCCTCTGGGGCCCGCCCGGGGTGGGCAAGACCACGATCGCCGCTGTCGTCTCCCAGTCCACCGATCGCAGGTTCGTCGAGTTGTCGGCGGTGACGGCGGGCGTCCGCGAGGTACGGGCTGAACTGGAGACGGCCCGGCGTGAGCTCGCCCGCGGCCGCAGCACCGTCCTGTTCGTCGACGAGGTGCACCGCTTCTCCAAGACCCAGCAGGACGTCCTGCTGCCCGCGGTGGAGAACCGGCTGGTGACGCTGATCGCCGCCACCACCGAGAACCCCTCGTTCTCGGTGATCTCGCCGCTGCTGTCCCGCTCGCTGCTGCTCACCCTCAAGCCGCTCACCGCCGAGGACATCGCGCTGTTGATCGACAGGGCGCTGAGCGACAGGCGCGGCCTGGCCGGGGAGTTCCGGCTCGAGCCGGAGGCGAAGGAATCGCTGCTGCGGCTGGCAGGGGGCGACGCCCGCCGGGGGCTCACCTACCTCGAGGAAGCGGCGGCCGGCGCCCGTGCCCACCAGACCGCGACCATAGACACGGCGATCCTTGAGGCGGCCGTCGACCGGGCCGCGGTGCGCTACGACCGCGACGGCGATCAGCACTACGACGTCATCAGCGCCTTCATCAAGAGCGTCAGGGGTTC
>JAEYUH010000185.1 GCA_023432725.1 Actinomycetes bacterium
CCCGAGGGCCGCGTCATCGCACGCGACGTCGAGGCTGCCATCGCGGCCGGCCCCGCGCTGACCGCCGGCGCCCGCGCCGAGGCCACCGGCTTCGTACCCGGCGCCACCGGCACCGGCATCGGCGGCCGCGTCACCCGGGCCGACCTGGCCGGCGCCCCCGAGGCCCCTGCTTCCGTCCCGGTCGCCGCCCCGTCCGCCCTTGCCGAGTTCCCCGGCGCGGTCACCGACACCCCGCTGAAGGGCATCCGCAAGGTGATCGCCGAGCGGATGATGAACTCGCTGGCCACCTCGGCCCAGCTGACCTACACCGCCACCGCGCCGGCGGCCGGCCTGCTGGCGCTGCGGGCACGGCTGAAGAAGGCGTCCGACCCCGAACTGTCGGGCGTCACCATCGGCGACCTGGTCGGCTACGCCACGGTGAAGACCCTGGCCAAGCACCCGGTGGTCAACGCCCACCTCACCGACAACACGCTGCGCACCTTCGCCCACGTCCACCTGGGCATGGCCGTCGACACCCCGCGCGGGCTGCTGGTGCCGACCCTGCGGTTCGCCGACACCCTGACCCTGCGCCAGTTCTCGGTGCAGACCAAGGAACTGGCCCAGGCCGCGATCGGCGGCTCGATCAACCCCGACCTGTTGGGTGGGGCTACCTTCACGGTCTCCAACCTGGGCTCCTTCGGGATCGAGTCCTTCACCCCGCTGCTCAACGTGCCCCAGGTCGCCATCCTCGGGGTGGACGCGATCTTCCCGCGGGTGGTCGTGAACCCGGATGGATCGGTAGGCGCCGAGCAGCGGATCGGCTTGTCGCTGACCGCCGACCACCGGGTGATCGACGGTGCGGACGCGGCCCGCTACCTGAAGGACCTGGTCGCAGCCATCACCGACATCGACCTCACGGTCCTGGGCTGAGGGGCGAGCTGATGGCTGACTACGACGTCATCGTGCTGGGCGGCGGCCCCGGCGGCTACCTGGCCGCCGAGCGGCTGGGTCACGCGAAGAAGAAGGTGCTGCTGGTCGAGGAGCAGTACCTCGGGGGCACCTGCCTCAACGTGGGCTGCATCCCCACCAAGAGCCTGCTCAACTCCGCCAAGCTGTACCTGCACGCGCGGCACTCGGAGATGTTCGGGGTCACCGCCGAGAACGTCGCCTTCGACTGGGCGAAGGTCCAGGCCTGGAAGGACGAGGTGGTCAAGACCCTCGTCGGCGGCGTGGCGATGACCGAGAAGCGGGTCGGCGTCGAGGTCGCCGATGCGCACGGCACCCTGATCGGGCCCGGCAAGGTCGAGGTCGACGGCGAACTGAAGACCGCCGACCACATCATTCTCGCTACCGGCTCGGTGCCGGTGATGCCCCCGATTCCCGGCGCCAAGGACAACCCGGTCGTCGTCGACTCCACCGGACTGCTCGCCCTGGAGACCTTCCCGTCCCGGCTGGTGGTGATTGGCGGCGGTGTGATCGGGGTCGAGTTCGCCTCGCTGTTCGCCGCCTTCGGCGCCGAGGTCGAGGTGATCGAACTGCTGCCCGAGATCGTCCCGTTCGCCGACGCCGACCTGGCCGCCAGACTGCGCAAGGGCATCGAGGGGGTCAGCTTCCACCTCGGCTGCCGGGTCACCGCGATCGAGGGTTCCACGGTGGTCTACACCGACGCCAAGGGCGCCGAGGTCCGCACCGCGGGCGACGTGGTGCTGATGGCGGTTGGCCGCCGTCCGCTGGTCGAGGGCTGGGGCGCGAAAGAGGCCGGGCTGGAGTACACGCCCAAGGGCATCGTCGTGGACGACACCATGCGCACCAACCTGCCCAACGTCTGGGCGGTCGGTGACGTCACCGGACGCTCCCTGCTGGCCCACGCCGCCTACCGGATGGCCGAGATCGCCGTGGCGCACATCCTCGACACCGAGCGTGCGTCCCGCACCGGCCAGACCCTGCGCACCGAGACCATCCCGTGGGCTGTCTACTCGATCCCCGAGGCCGCCGGCGTCGGGCTGACCGAGGCCCAGGCGAAGGACCAGGGGCTCGAGGTGGTCACCGCCACCGTCCCGCTGGTGCTGTCGGGCCGGTTCGTCGCCGAGAACGGTCTCAAGGCCCCCGGCGCGGTCAAGGTCATCGCCGAGAAGGCCAGCCGGGTGGTGCGCGGTATCCACGCCGTCGGCCCCTACTCCCCTGAGACCATCTGGGGCGCGGCCGCCGTCCTGGAATCGGAGTACACCATCGACGACCTGCGCCAGGTCGTCTTCCCCCATCCCACAGTGTCCGAAGGCATCCGCGAGGCCGTCTGGGCCCTCAAGGGCTGACGCCCGGACCCCCGAACACAGACCAGAAACCAGCAGAAGGAAGACATGCCCAAGTCACTCACCGTCGATCCGGTAGAGGTCCGCAAGCCGGGGACGATCACCGTCCCCCCGATCCCGGTCAACGCCTACACCCGCGACTTCGCCACGGAGCTGGCGCGCTACGGCGCCGAGGGCCTGGTCGCGATGCTGCACGACATGATCGCGATCCGTGAGTTCGAGATGATGCTCAACTCGATCAAGACCACCGGCGGGTGGAACGGCATCGAGTACAACCACAAGGGCCCCGCGCACCTGTCGGCCGGCCAGGAGGCCGCCGCGGTGGGGCAGGCCGCCGAACTGGACGCCGACGACTACATCTTCGGATCGCACCGCTCCCACGGCGAGATCCTGGCCAAGAGCTTCTCCGCGGCCCGCAAGCTCGACCCGGCGCTGCTGCAGCAGACCATGGCGA
>JAEYUH010000279.1 GCA_023432725.1 Actinomycetes bacterium
AGCGCCTGGCCGCGGAGGAGGCGCTGAAGGGCAACGAGGTGAAGGCGCTGGTGGCCACGTCGGCCCTGGGGATGGGCTTCGACAAGCCCGACCTCGGCTTCGTGGTGCACCTCGGGGCCCCGAGTTCCCCTGTCGCCTACTACCAGCAGGTCGGCCGCGCCGGCCGCGCCACCGAGAGCGCCGACGTGCTGTTGCTGCCGGGCATCGAGGACCGCGCGATCTGGCACTACTTCGCCACCGCGTCGATGCCCACCCAGGCGAAGGCGGACGCCGTCCTGGCAGCGCTCGCGGCGGCGGACGGCCCGCTGTCGGTCGCTGCGCTGGAGGCACGGGTCGACCTCAAGCGCAGCCCGCTGGAACTGCTGTTGAAGGTGCTCGCGGTGGACGGTGCGGTGGAGTTCGTCCCCGGTGGCTGGACGCGAACCGGCACGGACTGGACCTACGACGCGCAGCGCTACGGCCGGATCGCCGCCGCCCGGCAGGCCGAGCAGCAGGCGATGCTCGACTACGAGCGCCTGACCGGCTGCCGGATGGCCTTCCTGACCGCGCAACTGGACGACCCGCACGCCGCCGACTGCGGCCGCTGCGACGGCTGCGCCGCGCCGTGGTACCCCACAGACGTCGGTGCCGCCGCCGGCAGCGCCGCCCAGCAGGAGCTGGAACGGGTGGGGGTGCCGATCGAACCACGACTGCAGTGGCCCACCGGGCTGGACCGGCTCGGCATCAGCGACGGCGAGGCGGCGGTTCGCGGCCGGATCCCGCCCGAGGACCAGTTCGAACCCGGACGGGTGGTCGCCCGGCTCTCCGACCTGGGCTGGGGCAACGACCTGCGCGCCCTGTTCACCACCGATGCCGACGGGAACCCGATGGACGCGACAGTCCCCGCCCCGCTCGCCGGCGCGTGCCTGGCCGTGCTGCGCGAGTGGCCCTGGCAGCAGCGTCCGGCCGCCGTGGTGTGGCTGCCCAGCCTGACCCGTCCCCGCCTGGTCGAGTCGCTGGCCACCGGGATCGCCACCGCAGGCCGGCTGCCGCTGCTGGGCCCGCTCGCCCTGACCGTCGGAGCGCCTCCGCTGAGCGGCGCGGTCAACTCTGCCTACCGGGTGCGGGATGTCTGGAACCGGTTCGCGGTGCCCCCGGCGATGGCCGCCCAGCTGGCCGGCCTGGCCGGCCCGGTGCTGCTGGTCGACGACCTCGTCGACTCGCGGTGGACGATGACGGTCGCCGCCCGGCAACTCCGACGCGCGGGCGCCCCCGGCGTGCTGCCGTTCGCCCTTGCCGCAGTCGGGTGAGTACGTAGTTCTAGGGAGTTCGCGCCGCGCCTGCCGCGTCCCTCTTCCGGGTGACACCGATCTCGGTTAACCTCAGTCCGACCGTTGACCACCCCTGGCCGCGCGTTGCCTCGGGCTTCGGACGCGGCGGGCATGCGGCCCCGGGCCGGCGAAGGGGGGTTTCGCCGGCCAAGGGGCCGTTTCCCTCCCCGCTATCGTGGAATCAGCCCACCGGAGGGACGCTCAATGAGGGCCACCGACCCACGTGAGGCCTACGACGCGATGCGTGCCGAGCCGCTGGCGCGGGACGCGAGCGGCCGCCCCGTGCTCTGCCGGCACGCGGACGTGGTGGCTGCGGCGACCGACCCGGTGACCTACTCCAGCGCGGTCTCCCGTTTCCTCCAGGTTCCCAACGGGCTGGACGGCGAGGCGCACCGGGCTGCCCGCGCCCTGCTCGACCCGTTCTTCGCCCCGGAGCGGATGGCAGCTCTCGAACCTGTGGTCACCCAGGTTGCAGAGCAGGTGGTCTCCGACCTGCCGCTGGACCTGCCGTGGGATGCGGTGACCGAGGTGGGTGCCAGGTTCGCGGTCCGCGCCCAGTCGGTGTGGCTGGGCTGGCCGGCCGACCTTGAGCCGACCCTGCTGTCCTGGATGGAGGACAACCACGCGGCCACCCGCTCCGGCAACCTCTCGCGTACCGCCGCCGTGGCCGAGCACTTCAACTCGATCATCCGCTCGCTGCTGGCGGTGCGGCGTGGTCCGGACGCCCCCGACGACCTCACCGCCGAACTGATCCGCCTGCGCGACGCCGACGGCGATCCGCTGCCGGACGAGATGCTGGTGTCGGTGCTGCGCAACTGGACAGGCGGCGACCTCGGTTCGCTCGCCCTGTGCACGGGGGTGGTCGCACGCTGGCTGGCTGTGAATCCTCGCCACCAACACCCGCTGCGGGAGGCGCCGGACAGCCAACTCGACGCGGCCATCGACGAGATCCTGCGGATCGACGACCCGTTCGTCTTCAACCGCCGGGTCACCACCACCGCGACCACCGTGGGCGGTCAGCCGATCGGGGCCGGCGAGCGCGTGGTCCTGAACTGGACCGCCGCCAACCGTGACCCGGCCGTCTTCGGCGACCCGGACGCGTTCGACCCCGCGGCCAACGCCGCGGCCAATCTCGTCTACGGGACCGGGCCGCACGTCTGCCCCGGACGGCCGCTGGCCACCCTCGAGCTCCGGGTCCTGATCCGGGCGCTGTTGCGCCGCGGACGCCTCGAGCCCGGCCCGCAACCCCCGGAACGAGAGCGGCCGCCGGTGGGCGGGTTCCGCCGGGTGCCGGTGATCCTGCGCGCCTTCCACGGGATCCACTGATGGCCATCGAGGTCCGCCCGGCCTCGGTCTTCGCCGATGTCGCCACGCTGGTGGGCCCGAAGCGGCCCGACGCCAATGTCTGCTGGTGCCTCAGCTACCGGGTCGGGTCGAAGGAGAACCTCTCGCTGGTCGGCACGGCGCGCGGGGAGCGGGTGCGCGAGTTGTGCGCTCAGGACCCGCCGCCCGGAGTGATCGCCTACCAGGATGACGAACCGGTCGGCTGGGCGGCCGTCCACCCGCGGGCCGACACCAGCTTCGCCCGGAACCGCAAGATCCCGCACGTCGACGACCTCGAGGTCTGGTCGGTGTGGTGCCTGCGGGTTCGTCCCGGGCACCGCGGACAGGGAATCTCTCATGCCCTGCTCGACGGGGCTGTCGATTTCGCCCGTAGCCACGGCGCGCCCGCCATCGAGGGGTATCCGGTGGACAACAGGGGCAAGAAGGTCGATCTCACGATGGCCTACGTCGGCACCCGCGCCCTGTTCGAGTCGGCAGGGTTCACCAAGGCCGCCGACACCACGTCGGTGATCAACGGCTTCCCGCGAGTGCTGATGCGCCTCGACCTGCGCTGAGTGCTAGCTTTCGCTGTCGAGGAGGTCACCCATGACGCAACCACTTCGGATCGGGATCCTGGGCGCGGCCCGGATCGCGGAGCGGGCCATCGTGCAGCCCGCACAGGCGCTCGGCCACGAGATCGTGGCGGTCGCCGCGCGCGACCGGGGGCGGGCGGCCGCCTACGCCGCCGAGCACGGCATCCCGCGGGTCCTCGACAGCTACGAGGCCCTGTTGGCCGACCCCGAGGTCGAGGCGGTGTACAACCCGACCCCCAACAGCGAGCACGTCCGCTGGACGCTGGCCGCGCTGCGGGCGGGCAAGCACGTCCTGTCGGAGAAGCCGTTCGCGTCCAACGCCGAGGAGGCCCGTCTGGTCGCTGCGGAGCCGAACCCGGAAGGACTGGTCATCTTCGAGGGCTTCCACCACCACTACCACCCCACCTACCAGCGCCTGCTGGAGCTGGTCGGCGCCGGCGCGATCGGCGAGGTGACCGGCCTGCACGTGAACATGAAGTTCCACTGCACCGACCTGGAGGACATCCGGTGGTCGTGGCGGCTGTCCGGTGGCTCCCTGATGGATCTGGGCTGCTACACGCTGCACGTCGCGAAGGACGCCGCGCAGGTGCTCGGCGGAGCGCTCCGGCTGCTGTCGGCGAGCGTCACGACGAACCCGGGCGCCGATCCGCGCGTGGACGCCACCGCCACTGTCCTGGGGCAATTGCCGAACGGGGCGCAGGCGGTGCTGGAGTCGAGCCTGGAGGGACCGTCCGACACGTCGATCCTGGTGACCGGCAGTCGCGGGACGATCCGGCAGCCGAACTTCATCAGCCTGACCGCCGACGACTCCCTGGTGATCACCGTGGACGGGGTGCAGACCGTCGAGCACCACGGCACGACGTCCACCTACACCCACCAGCTCGCCGCGTTCGCCGCGGCGGTCCGCGAGGGGGCCGGCTTCCCGACCGACCTGGCCAACGCGACCACGATCATGGAACTGATCGACGAGTCCTACCGGCTGGCGGGGTTCCCGAGCCGCGGGTCGGTGGTCACCTGAGCCGCGGCTAGATCACGCCCTGGGCGATCATCGCGTCGGCGACCTTCACGAAGGCGGCGCAGTTGGCGCCGACCACGTAGTTGCCGGGCTGGCCGTAGCGCTCCGAGGCTGCATAGGCGCTGTCGTGCATCGAGTGCATGATCTGGTGCAGCTTCGCCTCGGAGTCCTGGAAGTTCCAGCGCTGACGGGACGCGTTCTGGCTCATCTCAAGCGCCGAGGTGGCGACTCCACCGGCGTTGGCGGCCTTCCCGGGGGCGAACAGCACCCCCGCCTCCTGGAAGATGTCGACGGCCTCGGGCAGCGACGGCATGTTCGCGCCCTCGGCAACGGCGATGACGCCGTTGCGCACCATGGTGACGGCGTCGCCGGCGTCCACCTCGTTCTGGGTGGCGCACGGCAGCGCGATGTCGCCGGGCACCTCCCACACCCGCCGCCCGGGGACGAACCGGGCCGAGGACCTGCGTGCGGCGTACTCGGCGATCCGCAGCCGCTCGACCTCCTTGACCTGCTTCAGCAGCTCGACGTCGATACCAGCCTCGTCGACGATGTAGCCGGAGGAGTCGGACGCGGTGATCGGCAGGCCGCCGAGCTGGGCTGCCTTCTCGATGGCGTAGATGGCCACGTTGCCCGAGCCGGAGACCAGCACCCGGCGGCCTTCGATGGCGAGGCCGCGGACCGCCAGCATGTCCTGAACGAAGTAGACGGTGCCGTAGCCGGTGGCCTCGGTGCGCACCTCGGCGCCGCCCCAGCCGGTGCCCTTGCCCGTGAACATGCCGGACTCGTGCCGGTTGGTGATCTTGCGGTACTGGCCGAAGAGGTAGCCCACCTCGCGAGCGCCCACTCCGATGTCACCGGCCGGGACATCGGTGTGCTCACCGAGGTGGCGGTACAGCTCGTTCATGAACGACTGGCAGAAGCGCATGATCTCGGCGTCGCTGCGGCCGTGCGGATCGAAGTCGGAGCCGCCCTTTCCGCCGCCGATGCCCTGCGAGGTCAGGGCGTTCTTGAACACCTGCTCGAAGCCGAGGAACTTGATGATCGACGAGTTGACCGACGGGTGGAAGCGCAGGCCGCCCTTGTACGGCCCGAGCACCGAGGAGAACTGCACCCGATAGCCGCGCTGGACGTGCACCCGTCCGGCGTCGTCGACCCACGGCACCCGGAAGATGATCTGGCGCTCGGGTTCGACCAGGCGCTCCAGGATCCCGTCCTCGAGGTAGGCCGGCTCCTCGGCCAGCACGGGCTCGATCGAGGTCAGCACCTCGCGCACCGCCTGGTGGAACTCGCGGTCGCCCGGGTTCCGCCGCAGCACGTCCGCGTAGGCGGGACGGATCCCGGCGGGCAAGTCCTCAATCTCGAGCGGATGCGGGGCAGTTCCAACCGACACTAGCCGTCTCACTCTCTAGTCATGGCGTCCCAAATCGCCGGTGCAAGTTTCCCACAGCGACCGTGGGTGTCGTGGCGAAGGCCAGATTCTGCCCCTGCCGTCCCCCGCCGGTCAGCCGCAGGTGTACGTCCGGTGCCGGGCCTGCCCATCTCGGGTGATTTGGCGCAGGTGAGCGGATCGGACGCTGGAACGGGTACCGGGCAACCATGACCGAGACACCGGACGAAGCCATGGTCGACGGCCGCCAGGACCTGCTGCCTGAGGAGGACGCCGCCGGCAGCGAGAACCCGCGGGCGCAGGCCCAGGCTGTCCTCGAGGAGTCGGAGGAACGCGTCCTGCACCCCGGACGCACCCGCGCCGAGTCCACCCAGACCCCCGGCGAGGACGCCACGCCGTGAGCCGTCCGCTACCCGTCCCTGATCATCCCGACCCCGCTGACGAAGGAGAACCCATGCGAGCCGTGGCCTACCGCGGCCCCGACAGGCTGAGGGTCGAAGAGAAGCCTGACCCGCGCCTCGAGCACCCCAACGACGTGATTCTGCGGGTCACCCTGGCCGCGATCTGCGCGTCCGCAACGGCCACCTCAGCCCGCGCGAGCTGGTGACCCACAGGTTCCCGCTGGACCAAATCGCCGAGGCGTACCACGTGTTCTCGGCCAAGCTCGACGACTGCATCAAGCCGCTGGTCCTGCCCGGCGGGTGAAGGAGAGAGCCATGAACGACAACGACCAGGTTCCCGTCTACACCGCCGCTGCCCCGCCGGTGCCGTCCCGGGAGGAACTCGGGGAGCGGATCCCCGGCTGGGGCATCGACCTCGACCCGGCGGTCCGGCCGGCGTACCCCCGCGAGCGGGCCGAACGAACCGGGGCGCACTGGACGTTCCCCGAGCGGCAGCCGGAAGCCCAGCCACGGGAGAGGTCGGTGGAGCACGAGCTGCTGCCGCCGGTATTCGGCACCACGGTGCCGCTCAAGGGCCTGTCCGGGCGGCTGCGCCGCTACGCCTACGACCGCTTCAGCGAGGGTCGCAGCGCGCACTGGTTGCTGTTGCTGGCCGCCGACCGGGTCGACGCCGCCGAGAGCCACCTGGCCTCGCTGGGGACGGGGCGTCCGGACAACCCGTTCACCCAGACCGGCGTCACCGCCGAACTGAAGTACGGCCGCTCCCGGTTCGCGGGTGGGCGGGTTGATCTGAAGCACCACCTGCTCGACCCGGTCATCGTGGTCGGCCCTTGGGTGGCAGCGGTCGGGCTCGGGGTCCTCGGGATCCGGGGGGCCCTGAAGCTGCGGTCTCGGCGTCGACGCTGACGCCGGCGGTGTTCGGTCAGCTGTGGACGGGCTCCCGGGACGCCGGGAGCACCTCGGTGCCGACGCGACGCGAGCGGCGCGGCATCAGGTAGCAGCCCCAGGCGACGAACCACACCGAGACCACGGCCGCGAGGAGGACCTCGACCGATTCAGGCACCGGGATCGACCCGTCCTGCAGGAAGGCAATGAAGTCGATGAGGGCGTGGACGATGATCAGCGGCCAGATCGCCCCGGTCCGCAGCGCGTAGGCGGTGAACGCGAAGCCGATGGCGGCGGTGTAGCACAACTGCAGGACGGCCTGGAGCAGGCCTTCCCCAGCCATCAGGTTCATCAGGTGCGTGATGCTGAACAACGCGGTCGTGATCAGCACCGCGGGCCAGATCCCGAGGCGCTGGAGAGCGCGCAGCATCAGCCCGCGGAACGCCGACTCCTCGACGAAACCCACCAGCAGGGCGAGCCCGAGGAATCCGACGATCGCGCCGAACTCGGCGGGCGCCAACCCTGGGTAGAAGTTGAGCAGCACCGGCAGGAACATCGGAAGCAGCCACAACCAGTCACGACCTCGAACAGGGCGGAACCCGATCTTGCGCCACCAGCCGAGGGCACTGACGATGAGCACCAACGCCCCCGTGAGCAGGGCGTTCGCCAGGGCGTAGACCGACAGCCCGCTGAGCCCGAGAAAGTGGCCCGCGGTGCCGGAGAAGAGGTAGACCGCAATGACGAGCGATTCCACGAGCAGGACGAAAACGAAAGGATGACGCTCGGGAAAACGCTTTTCAGTTGTCACAGGAACAGGTCCTTCACCCAAAGAAATGCCGACCGCTATGGCCGGCCATTGTGCACGATAGCGCACCCGTCGCCGCTGCGCAGGCGATTCTGGCAGCCCACCGAATGACACCCGCCGCTGATCCGTGAGTCGACCAGCCCGGAGCGGACGTGCCGGGCTGTGCGCCCCTACCGGCGGGCCTTGCCACCGATCGGCAGCACAACGGCGACCCCCCAGCCTGCGATCGCCACGCCCCACAACCAGTGCGGCATCGCCCCCGCCCGCTCCGGGTAGACCAGCGAGCCGTAGGCCACGATCGCCGCCGTCAGGGCGAAGCCGACCCGCCACAGGAGCAGGTCGGAGCGCCAGGCCGACAGCAGTCCGGCGCCGGCGCACAGGACGAGCCCCAGGGCGATCTGGACGGGCCAGTGGTCCACGCCGTTGGTGATGTCTCCGCCCACCCCTGCGGCGGCCGGAAGGTAGGTGAACCACGCGTACCCGAGCCACAGCGGCACCCCCGCGCCGACAGCACCCGCCCAGATCGCGCCCGGGCGGGCGCCCTGGCGGGTCGGCGGCTGACCCGGCGCCAGCAACAGCTGGATCGCCACGGTCGGGGCAGCCACCCCCAGCGCGAGCCAGACCGGGCCCGGGTCGAGCAGGACGAGACCCGACAGCAGCAGGGCGGCGACAACGAGCCCGAGCAGGATCAGGCCCGGCCAGGGCCGGTCGGGAAGCGTTCCGATCCAGCCGAAGGCGCCCGCGATGAGGAAGGTGAACAGTGCCCCCCAACTCGCCTCGAGCGACACCGGCCACTCCCAGCGTGGGTCCGACAACCCGAACACGGTTCCCAGGTCGATCAACCCCATCATCAACACCGCGGCCGCCGGCACGCACAACCAGGCGAGGACCCGGGCGGCCAGGATGCGGGGGCGAGCGTCGACTTCCGGTGCGGGCGCAGCTGATTTCACGCGGCGAAGAGTAACGGCG
>JAEYUH010000339.1 GCA_023432725.1 Actinomycetes bacterium
ACGGGAAGCCGACCTCGATCTCCTTGTAGCCCATCCGCACCAGGAGGTCGAACATCTTCCGCTTCCGCGACGGCGTCATCGGGTCGATCAGCGCCTGGTTGCCGTCCCGCAGGTCGGTGGACAGCCACCGGGGTGCCTGGGTGATCTTCTTCGTCGGCCAGGTCCGGTCGGGCAGGTCGATCGGCTCGAAGGGGGTGTACCGGTTGAACGGCATCCGGCTCGGCTGCTGCACGGGCAGCGGCTGGCGACGCGTCGGGAAGGTCTGGTTGGTCATGGGTTCCTCGCTTGGTGCGGGCTGGTGCCAGGCGCGTGACGGACTCCGCAGCGAGGAGGCCTGATCGATCTGCTAGGCCCCGCTGCGGCGAACAAGCAGGAGTCGCGCCCATGACATGCACGCCATGGTGCCACAGCGTCGGTCATGCGCCAAGCACTGCCGCCGATTGAGATGGGGGTGAGCCGGGGGTCAGAAGCCGAGCTTGTTGAGCTGCTTGGGGTCGCGCTGCCAGTCCTTGACGACCTTGACCTTGAGGTCGAGGTAGACCGGTGTGCCGAGCAGCGCGACGATCTGCTGCCGCGCTGCCGTCCCGACCTCGCGCAGCCGCTGGCCGCGGTGCCCGATCACAATCCCCTTCTGGGAATCCCGCTCGACCACCATGGAGGCATAGATGTCCATCAGCGGACGGTCGGCCCGACGACCCTCGCGCAGGCCCATCTCCTCGATCACCACGGTCAGCGAGTGGGGCAGCTCGTCCTCGACCCCCTCCAGCGCCGCCTCGCGGATCAGCTCCGCGATTCTGGTCTCGGTCGGCTCGTCGGTGACCTCCCCCTCGGGGTACAGCCGCGGCCCCTCGGGCAGCAGCTTCACCAGCTCGTCGGCCACCACGCCGACCTGGTCGTCGGTCAGCGCCGACACCGGCACTATGGACGCCCACCGGATCCCGAGCTTCTCCTCGAGCGAGGCGATCTTCAGCAGGTGCTGGGCCATCCGGGCCGGCTTCACCAGGTCGGACTTGGTCGCCAGCGCGACCAGCGCCGGCGGCCTGGCGAGCTTGGCGATCTCGCCGACCAGGAACTCGTCCCCCGGGCCGATCCGCTCGTTCGACGGCAGGCAGACCCCGATCACGTCCACCTCGGACCAGGTGTCGTAGACCAGGTCGTTGAGCCTCTCGCCCAGCAGCGTCCGGGGACGGTGCAGGCCTGGGGTGTCGACCAGGATCAGCTGGGCGTCCGGCCGGTTCACGATGCCGCGGATGACGTGGCGCGTGGTCTGCGGCTTGGAGGACGAGATCGCGACCTTGGTGCCGACGAGGGCGTTGAGCAGGGTCGACTTCCCGGCGTTCGGACGCCCGACGAAGCAGGCGAACCCCGACCTGGTCACGAGGCCCTCCGGGCGGATTCCTCCGCCAGCTTGGCAGCCACCTCGGCGGCGGCGTCGGAGTCGTCGTCGACGAGGGAGGCCAGCACGGTCTGGATGGTGTGCCGCCGCCCGGTACCGCGCTCGGCCACCAGTTCGATGCCCTCCCAACGCACCACCGAACCGGGAATCGGCACCTTGTTCAGCTCTTTGGCCATCAGTCCGAGCACCGTGTCCACCTCTTCGTCGTCGACCCGCAGGCCGAACAGCTCGCCCAGGTCGTCGATCGGCAGCCGGGCGGACACCCGGAACCGCTGGTCGTCCAGTTCGGTGACCGGAGGCACCTCCTGGTCGTACTCGTCGACGATCTCGCCGACGATCTCCTCCAGCACGTCCTCGATGGTGGCCAGCCCTGCCGTGCCGCCGAACTCGTCGATCACGATCACCACGTGGCTGCGGGTGAGCTGCATCTCGCCGAGCAGCTCATCGACCGGCTTGGAGTCCGGGCAGAAGGTGGGCGGCCGCATCACCGACTCGACGGTCTCGGAGGTCTGCGCCTTCGGGTTGTCGTACATCCGGCGGATGACATCCTTCAGGTAGAGCACACCGACCACGTTGTCGATGTCCTCGTCGATCACGGGAATCCGGCTGAAGCCCGACCGCAGGGCAAGCGAAACTCCTTGCCGCAGCGATTTGGAGCGCTCGATGTAGACCATCTCGGTGCGCGGCACCATGACTTCCTTGACGATGGTGTCACCGAGCTCGAAGACGGAGTGGATCATCTTCCGCTCTCCGGCCTCGATCAGGTCCTTCGCCTCGGCGATGTCGACCAGCTCGCGCAACTCGGCCTCGGAGGAGAACGGCCCGTCGGCGAACCCGCGTCCGGGCGTCAGCACGTTGCCGATCACGATCATCAACTGCGGGATCGGCCCGAGCACGGTGGCCAGCGCGTTCAGCGGCCCTGCCGAGAACAGCGCCACCTTGTCGATGTTCTGCCGCCCCAGGGTGCGCGGCGCAACGCCCAGCACGATGAAGGAGACCGCGACCATGGTCGCCACCGGGAAGAGGATGCGCTGCCAGGCCTGGGCGAAGTGCTCCACGTAGACGAGGGTGACCAGCACGGTGGCGGTGATCTCCAGCAGCAGCCGGACGAACAGCAGGGTGTTGAGGTAGGGCGCCCTGTCGGCGACCATCTCCTGCAGCCGCCTGGCGCCCGGCCGTCCGTCGGCGGCCAGCGCGTCGGCCCGGGAGCGCGACATCGACGCGAAGGCGGTCTCGGCAGCGGTGAGCAGGGAGGCCAGCACGACGCACGCGAAGGCCACCCCCACCACTATCCATTGGTCCTGGGTCATGGCCGGCTCATGCCTCCCGGTGCTCCGACCAGGCCTGGATGATCCGGTCGTTCAGGTCGAACATGACCTTCTTCTCGGCCGGTTCGGCGTGGTCGTGCCCCAGCAGGTGCAGCAGGCCGTGGACGAGCAGGTAGTCGGCCTCCTCCTCGGCGGTCCGGTCGTGCTCGGCGGCCTGGGCGGCGGTCACCTCAGGGCACAGGACGATGTCGCCCAGCAGGCCCAGCGGCGGCTCGTCGTCCCCTGACGGCGCCCGCAGCTCGTCCATCGGGAAGGACAGCACGTCGGTCGGCCCCGGCTCGTCCATGTACTTCTCGTGGTAGGCGCTCATCGTGTCGGGGTCGACCAGCAGGATCGACAGCTCCGACTGCGGGTGGATCCGCAGCAGGTCGAGCGCGAACCGGGCGAGGCCGACCAGCCGCTCGGTGTCGACCTCGACCCCTGACTCGTTGTTGAGGTCGATCATCGGTGCTTCCTGTGGTTGCCCAGCGTCGCCTCGTACCTGTCGTAGGCGGCGACGATCCGTCCGACCAGCTTGTGGCGCACCACGTCGTGGCTGGTCAGCGTGCAGAACGAGATGTCCTGGACGCCGTCGAGGATCTCCCCCACCGCGCGCAGGCCGCTACGGGTGCCGGTGGGCAGATCGATCTGGGTGACGTCGCCGGTCACCACCATCTGGGAGTTGAAGCCGAGGCGGGTGAGGAACATCTTCATCTGCTCCATCGAGGTGTTCTGCGCCTCGTCGAGGATGATGAACGCGTCGTTGAGGGTGCGGCCCCGCATGTAGGCCAGCGGCGCCACCTCGATGGTGCCTGCGGTCAGCAGCCGCGGCACGCTCTCGGGGTCGAGCATGTCGTGCAGGGCGTCGTATAGCGGCCGCAGGTAGGGGTCGATCTTGTCGTTGAGCGTCCCTGGCAGGAAGCCCAGCCGCTCCCCCGCCTCGATCGCCGGACGGGTCAGGATGATCCGGTTCACCTGCTTGGCCTGCAGCGCCTGGACGGCCTTGGCCACCGCGAGGTAGGTCTTGCCCGTGCCGGCGGGGCCGATCCCGAAGACCACGGTGTGGGCGTCGATGGCGTCCACGTACCGCTTCTGGTTGAGGGTCTTGGGACGGATCGTCTTTCCGCGGCTGGACAGGATGTTCTGGGTCAGCACCTCGGCCGCAGGGACGTCGTGCGACACCATCCCCACCACCCGCTCGACGGCGTCGGCGGTCAGGCCCTGGCCGGTGCGGACGATGGTGATGAGTTCGGTGAGGACGTCGGCGGCGGCGGTGACGGCGGCCGGATCGCCCACCAGCGTGATCTCGTTGCCGCGGACGTGCAGGTCGGCGTCGAGCGAGGATTCGAGGATCTTGAGGAATTCGTCGCGCGGCCCGAGCACCGACACCATGTTGATCGAGACCGGAACTGCGACATGGCGCTCGGCGGTGGCTGGGATGGGCTGGTTCAGCGGTCCTCCTGTGACGATGGAACACCCATCGTACCCAGCGTGGCCATGCGCCGCACCGCCGCCCCAGGCGGCATGCTGGTGCGATGGCAAGGGCCGTGGCAGAACCCGCCACCCCGACGGCGCCCGCCGGGGTGACCGCGATGGTGCTGGTGAGCGGCAGCGCCGTGCCGCTGATCGCCCTCCAGCAGTTCTGGCTCGGGCTGGCGGTGCTGGTGGCGGGGATCGGCCTGGCCGCGGTGGTCGACCGGGTGCTGATGCGCTCCCTCGTGCCGGTGGGGATCGGGCTGGTGCTGCTGGGCTCCACCCCGCTCGAGGCCGACCTGTCCGACCTCGGGATGGTGCGGTTCGCGCTGGTCCTCACCGCCGCGGTGGTCGTCCCCACCCTGCTGGCGCGCCGGCTGGTGGCCGGCGACGCCATCACCTTCCCGGTCAGGGGGACGCCGTGGACCACGGCGCGGTGGGTCTACCTGGCGGCCGTGATCGTGATCGGCTACCTGGTGCTGCCGTTCTATTTCGTCGGCTCGGGCACCTACCGCAACTGGCCCGCTGTGGCGGATCCGAACCAGATCGCCCGGCTGTTCGTCGGGGTCAACGCCGTCGGGATCTGGGACGAGCTGTTCTTCGTCTGCATCGTCTTCACGCTGTACCGGCGCCACGTCCGGCTGTGGCTGGCCAACCTGCTGCAGGCGACGATCTTCGTCTCGTTCCTGTGGGAGCTCGGCTACCGCTCGTGGGGCCCGGTGCTGACCATTCCGTTCGCCCTCGTGCAGGGCTGGATCTTCGCCGCCACTGCGTCCCTGGGCTATGTGGTGACGGTGCACCTGATCTTCGACGCGATCATCTTCATGATCCTCGTCCACGCCCACAACCCCGAGCTGTTCGACATCTTCGTCACGATCCCGCGGTGACCCCGGCCGGGTCGCCGCCTCAGCCGGCGAACCTGTCCGTTGCGGCGACCAGTTCGGCAGCGATCGCCGGCTCCATGGCCGAGTGGCCCGCGAGGACCACCCGGTAATCGGCCTCGGGCCAGGCTCGGTGCAGGTCGTCGGCCGTCACCACGGGGCAGGGCAGGTCGTAGGCGCCCTGGACGATCACCCCGGGGATGTGACGGATCCGTCCGGCGTCGGCGATCAGCTGGCCCTCGGCGAACCAGCCGCCGTTGACGAAATAGTGGTTCTCGATCCTGGCGAAGGCGAGCGCGAAGGACGGGTCGGAGAACTCGTCCACCAGCGCCTGCGAGAACTGGAGGGTGGACGTGGCGGCCTCCCAGGTCGTCCACGCCACTCCCGCCGGCAGGTGAACCGCCGGGTCGGGGTTGAACAGCAGCTCGTGGTAGGCCGCGATCCGGTCGCCGGTGAAGCCCTCCCCCAGCGGGGCCTCGAAGGACCGCCACCACACCGGGGCAAGGTTGGCCGCGCCCCCGTTGTAGTACCAGTCGAGCTCGCTGCGCCGCAGCGTGAAGATGCCGCGCAGCACCAGTTCGGTGACCCGCTCGGGGTGCGTCTGGGCGTACGCCAGCGCCAGCGCGCTGCCCCAGGACCCGCCGAAGACCAGCCAGGAGTCGATCCCCCGGTCGGTACGCAGCCGCTCCAGGTCGGCCACCAGGTGCCAGGTGGTGTTGGTGCCCAGGTCGGCGTCCGGGGCGCTGGCGTGCGGGGTGCTGCGCCCGCAGCCGCGCTGGTCGAAGAGCACCACCCGGTACTTCTGCGGGTCGAAGAACCTGCGGTACGCCGGGTTCACCCCGCCACCCGGGCCGCCGTGGACGAAGACCGCGGGCTTGCCGTCAGGGTTGCCGCACTCCTCCCAGTACAGCTCGTGTCCGTCGCCCACCGCCAGCCGTCCGGTGAGGTACGGCTCGACCGGCGGGTACAGCGCGGGCGGATCGGACGGGATGAGGGTGGGGTCAGTCGTCATCGTCATCGACGTCGACGATGATGTGCATCGCGGCCTCCTCGGCGCTGGCCGCGCCCCCGTCGATCCCGACGTCGTGGCCGATGCTCTCCGGTTCGCCGTCCTCGCCCGGGTAGCCGCCGTTGGCGTCCACCAGCCTGCCGGCGCGGAGCTTGCCGACCTCGCGAGGCTCGCTCGGATCCGGGTTCCACGGGGTGTCGTCGGGGACCACCTCGGGCGCTTCCTGGGCGATCCGCTGCTCGAGGGTCTCGCCGCGGCGCATCTCGGCCGACGTGTTGCCGAAGCCCTGCGCCGGCGACCAGCGCTCGGGGGTCACGTACCCCTCGTCCAGCACGTCGTCGACCCCGCGGTCCACCAGGGTCTCCCCGGCCTGCAACTGGTCGAGTTGCTCGGACTCCTCGGGGACAACCTCGTCGTAGTCGGCGCTCATGCTCCTAGCCTGCCACGGCCCGGAGGAAACTGGCACCCGGCCGCCCCGCGGCGCGTCCGCCACCGCCCCCACCCCCCGGCAGCGGCCACCGGACACCTAGAATGCGCATCCGATGTCCGACTCAGCCCAGACCGTCCGCCAGCGCGGCTACTACGACCTCGTCCTCGCCGCGTTCTGCGGGCTGCTGCTGATCTCGAACATCGGCGCGACCAAGCTGATCGCGTTCGGCCCACGCGTCGAACTGGGCGGCTTCCCGATCCTCCCGATCGTGACCGACGGCGGCGCCTTCCTGTTCCCGCTGACCTA